>RFST01000070.1 GCA_009923855.1 Actinomycetota bacterium | reverse complement strand
GCTGACCCCTTCACTCGGTCGTAGCGAGCACGGATGTCGCGCTCCTCATCGGTCTTGGGATCGTCGGGATGATCGGGGACGTCGTAGCCCTTGGCCTGCAGTTCCGCGATGGCGGCTTTCATCTGGGGCAGCGAGGCGGAAATGTTGGGCAGCTTTATGATGTTGGCCATCCGGTCGCCAGTGAGTTCGCCCAACTCGGCGAGGTGATCGGCCACCCGCTGCTCTGGGCGTAGGCGCTCGGGGAACGATGCGATGATGCGGCCCGACAGCGAGATATCCGGCGAGCGCACCTCGATCCCTGCCGCGCCGGCGAAGGCACGGATCACGGGCAGCAGCGAGTAGGTGGCCAGTGCCGGGGCCTCGTCGGTGATCGTGTAGTCGATAGAGGGCGTGTTCTCAGACATGTTGCTCCCGTGGGTCGTGGGCACGTGGGGGTGGTGCCGTCAGTCGGCGTCGGTGGCCGAGGTTAGCGGAGCCTGCGGTGGGGTCACCGGTGTGGGCTGTTGCTGGCTGAGCACCACCACGGCGCCAACCACCACCGCCGCAATTGCGGCCACCTGCACGGCGTCAAGTGCCTCGTCGAGAGCCACCCACGCCACCAATGACGCGACGACAGGTACCAGCAGTGTCATCACTGAACCCAAC
Source organism: Actinomycetota bacterium (assembly GCA_009923855.1). Taxonomy (GTDB): domain Bacteria; phylum Actinomycetota; class Acidimicrobiia; order Acidimicrobiales; family Ilumatobacteraceae; genus Casp-actino5. The sequence continues at coordinate 8,205 of RFST01000070.1, read as the reverse complement.
CACAGCGGGATGCGCGGCAGGGAGGCATTCATGATCGAGTGGCCGAGAAGGCCGCCGACGATCACCAGGATCACCAGATCACCCCACTGGCCGGGTTCGGGCACTGACATGTCCTGGCCGGCGATGAATCCGACCGGCAATGACACCACGGCGGTCCAGAACCCGGTACCGATCGTGTACTGCGACGGGGTGATCTTGCCGGCGGCCCGCTTGGCCATGACGAAATAACCGGTCCAGCAGAACAGGGCGCCAATGGCCGCGAGGTCACCAGTGCCGCTCCATTGGGGCGTGCCCGATGACCGAGTGACGATCACGACCACTCCCGCGATAGCGGCCGCGGCGGCTGCGATCTCACGACCGGAGACGCGTTCGGAGAACAGTTTCGCGGCAATAGCAAGAACCAAGATGGGTTGCAGCGCTCCGATGGTGGTGGCATTGACCACGCTGGTCATCTTCACGGCCGTGAAGAACAGCACCACATCGCCACCGAGGAGCAAACCACCGGGTGCAGCGATCCAAAGCGCCCGCCACCCCGGCGGTCGGCGGCGCAGCGTCATGACCAGCGCCAGCAGACCGGAATAGAGCGTGAACCGGTAGAACGAGATGGCGACCGGATCGAGGTCGATCGCTTTGATCAGGACCCCGGTGGTGCCCCATGCCGACACGGCGATCGCTGCGCCGAACACACCGATGAGTGGTGCTGTGTTCTCGGTGCCCGGGGTCACAGGTGTTGCCACTGCGCGAGCCTATGTCTGGCTGTAGATGTGCCGGTGACCAGGGGTGGCGGGGCCGAGTGGTCGTGTGTCACACGGCCAGTTCTGTGTCGTAGCGCGCCGTAACTGCGCGACACACTGTTCACGATGTCACATGCGGCTGCACCCTCTGCGGCGCGCGGTGGGCGGTTCGCGGCGCTGTCGGTGCCCGGTTACCGCCTGCTGTTCGTGTCGGGGACTGTGTCGTTCGTGGCCACCCAGGTGCAGATCATCGGTCGGGGATGGCTCGCCAACACCTTGACGGGGTCGAATTCCGGCCTGGGCGTGGTGTATCTGTGCTTCGGGGTGGCGATGTTGATCTCGATGCCCGTCGGCGGGGTGCTCGCCGACCGACGCTCGCGACGGGCCTTGCTGATCGTGTCGCAGGCGATGTTTGTTGGCATCAACGCTTTTGTCGGCATCGCTGTGGCCGCCGGCTTCATTCGGTTCTGGATGCTGTTGATCACCGCGATACTGCAGGCCTTCGGTTTTGGACTTCTGGGGCCGGCTCGGATGGCGATGACTGTCGACATCGTTGGACGTGAGCACATGGCGAACGCGGTCGTGCTCAGCCAGGTGTCGTTGAACTCGGCACGCGTGGTAGGTCCGGCCATAGCGGGTGTCGGTCTCGGGATTGCATGGTTCGGCACGGTCGGGGTGTATTTCACCGCTGCGGGTCTGTCGCTCATCGGTCTGATGGCGGTGTTGTCGTTGCCGCCGACTCCGCGGCCCTCGCCGTCGCAGACGGGGGCATTCACCTCGTTCACCGAAGGAATTGCCTATGCCCGTCGCGAACGACGGGTCGGATTACTGCTGATCGGATCAACGGTGGCTGTGGTGCTCGGCATGCCGTACCTGGCGTTTCTTCCACGGGTTGCATCGTCGATGTTCGACACTGGCCCGGGGGGATACGGGGCCCTGTCGGTCGCCTCGGCAGTCGGTGCAGTAGTGGTGTCGTTCGCGATTGCGAACGTTGGTTCGGGCCGCCGTGCATGGGTGATTCAGTGGATCTCCGCCGCAGCGTTTGCCGCTGGGCTTGCAGCGATGGCACTGGCACCGACCTTTGCCACCTCGATGGTGGCCGTGCTCATCGTGGGGGCGGGTTCGTCGGCCTTTCAGTCGATGAACGGATCGATCGTGCTCGACGCCACCGACGAGCGTTTCCACGGTCGAGTGCAGTCGCTCATGATGTGGGCCTTCGGCGGGTTTGGCATGGCGGCTCTTCCACTCGGCGCCTTGGCCGACGCGGTGGGGCTCCGCGCAATGTTGGCGGTTATCGCCGTTGGTGTTGCGTGCGGTGGTGGCAGCGTCGATGCGGCTGTTTGCGGCGAGCTCACACGCCGAGAGCGTCACCGATCGCGCGCAATAGCGACGGGTGATCGTCGACCGCGGCGAACTCTGGAAATTCGGCGCGCACATTCTCGGGCGCGCAGAACCAGAAGCCTGCGTCGGCCTCGGCCAGCATTGTGCGGTCGTTGTACGAGTCGCCAGCGGCCGCCACCGTGAAGTTCAAGTCGTGCAGGGCGCGTACCGCGCGAGCTTTTTGGTCGTCGATACGCAGGTGGTAGTCGACGATGCGGTCGTTGTCGATCTCCAGGTTGTGGCACCACACCGTGGGCATACCGAGAGCCGGCATCAGCGGTGCGGCGAACTGTTCGAAGGTGTCGGACAGGATGATCACCTGAACCCGTGAACGCAACTGCTCGAGGAAGTCGACAGCGCCTGGCAGCGGTGAGAGAGCGCCGATCACATCGGCGATCACACTCATCGTCAGGCCGTGAGCGGCCATCGTGTCGAGGCGATAGCGCATCAATACGTCGTAATCGGGTTCGTCGCGGGTGGTGCGGCGGAGTGCATCGATGCCGGTGCGCTCGGCAACAGCGATCCAGATCTCGGGAATCAGCACGCCTTCGAGATCGAGGGTGACGATGCGTTGTGAACGATCTCGGATCGGAACCGGCATGTGATGAGCGTATGTCGCTCGTCGTCGTCGATGGTCATCGCGCGGCGCAACAGAAGAGTTCACCGAGATGACACCCGGGAGTCACCACACGGCAAGATCGAGATTCGATCATGTGGTCGTGCCCATCACCGACGACCACAAGCAGTCCCACCATCTCGGCGGTGTCTGGCGTCGAGTCCTCGGTGCGTGGACCGCAGCGCTTGGTGATCACATCCAACGCCACGGATGGGCCGATGCCACCGGAGCGGCCATATGCCCGCCCACGCGTGAGAGCACGCCGTGCGTTGAGCGGGTGGGGCCCCCGCGGGCGCGTCGCGCTGCCTAACCCGAGTCGTCCATCACGGCGCTCCCACCGCGGCTGCGGCAGTGGTTGTGGCTACTGTCGCGCCGATGGCAACTTCTGGACCGACGACGCTGGGTGCCCCGTCGTCGGGATCTTCCACCGCAATCCGGGCGGCAGTCCTGGCCGGATTCGTCGGAGGCTGGGATGCAACAGCGTTGTATTTCATTTTCCCGGCCATCCGCGACGACATTGCCGGTGGCGACGCGGCCGCGGCCTCATGGGTGTTGTCCATCACGTCCATCGTTGCGGCTGCGGTCATGTTGCAAGCCGGTCGTGTGGGGGATCGCATCGGCCATCTGCGCACGTTCACCATCGGTGCGGTCGGGTATTTCCTCGCGGCAGCCGCCAGTGCGGTAGCGCCGACATTGTGGTTCCTCATCGTCGCTCGTGGAGCACAAGCGGTGGCGCTCGCCTTGCAGGGGCCAGCGTCGATGGCACTGATCATGGGCGGCACAACCCGTGGGTCCGAGGCACGCGCAATGGGGCGCTGGGGTGCCGCCACCGCCGTCGCAGGGGTGCTCGGGCCGATATGTGTTGCCGCACTGCTCACTTCGGTGAGTTGGCGCGTGACCTTCGCGTTGCAGATCCCGATGGCCGCCGCATTGCTGGTGCTGGTGCGCGGCGCACACGACCCCGGCCAGCGAGGCCAGGCAACCCCATTACGCCTCGTCGACTCAGCGCTGACCGTGGTGGGACTGGTCGCGGTGATCCTGCCGATCGTGGAAGGTGATGAATGGGGGTGGGCCAGCACGCGCACGCTGGGGTTCTTCGCCGTCGGTGTGACGGTGTTGGCAGTGGTTGTCGCGCGATCGCGGGAGCGAGGTGTTGGTGTGATTCCTCTTCACTTGATGAAAAGCGTTGACTTTGTGACGGCCACCGTGGCCGCAACTGCCGGCGGTGCGCTGTTCTTCGCGCATTGGCTGGTGTACCTGCTGTTCCTCACCGAGGTGTGGGGTGTGGGTCTGATCCCGAGTGCGCTGTTGCTGACCACGATGCCCGCGACGATGTCGGTGTCGTCGGTGTGGTTGGGCGGGGCGATCGACCGACACGGTGCACGGCGCGTATTGGTTCCCGTCGGGGCGCTCTACACCGCCACGATCGTCGTGTTCGTGATCATCGCGGATGCCGATCGCCGCATCTGGACGATGGTGCCGATGCTGGTTGCGGCTGGGCTTGCGATGTCGGCCATCTGGCCCTCGTTGAACGCCATTGCTTTGCGGCGTGTGCCGAGCGCCGAGATCGCAACAGCAGCAGCGTTCGTGCGCACCATTTCACGCATCGGCTCGGCTGTCGGCGTTGCCGCCGCGGTGGCGCTGTCGTCGAGCGGTGGCAATACCCTCACTGGCAGTCTGCGCGGGCTGTGGTTCCTCGGTGCGGCGGCCGCGATTACGACCGCGGCGGTCGCAATGATTCCCGAACAGGGCGAATAACGCCGCCGTTGGGCGTCACAGCACGCGCGCGCCGTACATCTCGCCGAGAGGGTCGCTGATCAACTCGAGGCGTTCACCGTCGGGCCCGGTGAAGTAGAGCGACGAACCGTCGACATGAGCGACATCCACGCCAGCGGCGACCAGTCGGTCCCACGCAGCCTGCCACTGCGATGGTTCCATCGAAATAGCGAGGTGGTGATGCCCGCCGAGCACCTCGCGATATGGGGCGAGGTCTAAGCCAGGCATGTCGAAGAACGCCAGACAGTTGCCATTGCCGATGTCGAAGAAGAAGTGGGTGCTGCCGGCGTAGTCGCGGTTCTCGAACAGATCGGTCAGCGGGAAGCCGAGCACCTCTTGATAGAAGCGAATTGTCTGTTCCACATCGGAACTGAGCAGCGCCTGGTGGTGCACTCCGCGTGCGGTGCTGGCAGGGCGTGTCTCGGGTGAGGCCATGTACTGGCGACGCAGCGCCGCCCACTCGTCGCTGCGATCGATCTGGCTGCCATGTCGGGGGGCGTCAGTCATCGGTGCATCATCTCACGGTGTGCGTCACTGCTGCCTCGCGTGCTCTCCGATGAGCGTGTGCACAACGCCAGACGGTCAGACGACGTCGGCTGTGGCGGCCGGTACCGCACCTGCATCGCCGACCGGGGCCAGCCGCCGTACCCGCCCGAGGAGCGGTGTGTAGGTCACCTCGACCGTCGCGCCGTGGGGTGCGGCCGCGCGCGCATCGACCAGGAATGACCGCAGTCGCGTGCTGTGGCCATCATCGATGGCGAGCTCCACCAGAGCAGTGCCGTCATGGCCGATTGCGGCGATCCGATGGCCGAGGCGTTGCCACCATGTGCGGTCATCCATCACCGACACCGACACCACGGTGCCGGTGCGGCGGCGACGGACGAAGGAATCGATTGCGCCGGCAACCAGCAGCCACAAGCCGATCACGATGAACGTCACCACGATCGCGGTGACGACCGCGTCATAACGGTCGATCGCCACCACGGCATCCACACCGGTCCACGAGGTCAGACGATCGGCAAGGGGTCGAAGAGCAAACGCGGCGGCACCGACAGCGATGCCGCCAGCAGCCACGGTGAGCGGCCGACCACCCCGACCCGGAATGACGGGCGACACCACCTGCACCACGCGGGGTCGTCCAGTCGCCGCCGACCAGATGTGACGGCGCCGTCGATGGTCGAGCATGGGCGCCTGCACGACCGCCGCACCCGAGATGCCGCAGGCCACGGCCTCAGGCAGGCCGAGGCGTTGACCAAGACCGGTGGAGGGGCCCACATCGGTGCCGATCCCGCGTTCGAGACGATCGGCCACCAGGTGTCGGCCGCGTTCGGTGATGACGTCATCAGGGTCGCCCCACAAGTCGAGCGCAGCTACAGCGACTATGACCGCACCGAGACAACCCAGAAGGGTCCACAACTCGAGTGGGCCCGGATCCACGCCGATGATTGCAGCAACCACGCGCGCACCTGCGACCACCGCGCCGATGACCCCCAGTGCCCACAGCGGCGCCACGATGCTCAGCGGCACCCTCTCGATGCTCAAACCATCGGCGCGCGCGGCAGCGGCCACTCCACGACGCCATGTGAACCACCACCGCCGTGGTGGTCGGTGATGGGCGAGAGTGCCCGAGGTAACCGTTGCCGACGCGCCATCGCGTGGCCACGATGCGGCGCGCAGATGCGCCAGCACCAGGGCTTCATGGTCGGCAAGCGTGACATCGGCGCCGGTATCGGTTGCGAGTCGCACCGCCTCACCGTCGCGTGAAGCCACCGCAACCGCGCCACGGCGCACCAGATCGGCGATTGTTGCCGTGGCGGCATCATCCAAACAGCGACAGCGTTGCCCGTCGCCGGCGGCGACGAGATAGCCGAGGACAGCGGGTGCGACCGTTGCGGTTACCGGTGTGACGACGGCGTCATCATCTGAACCTGATGCGCTGGTGCTGCGCCGACCAATCCATCCGCGTTCAACCGACCACAGCACCACGGCGGCGATCACCACGATGACTAACCACAGTGCAGCCAGCGGGCCGGGCATGGTCAGTCGCCCCCAGCGGCCTCGTCGTGTCGGACCCACACGGTGCGCTGCGGGAATGGGATTTCAACGCCGGCGCCGTCGAACACGGTCTTGACGTGTTCGCGGATGGCGCGTTGCAACGCCCACTGTGTGCCGGGGTCAACCTTGACCATCAGGCGGATCGAAATGCCATCAGCACCCAAGGTCTCCACCCCGAGCACCGTCGGTGGTTCCAAGACGTCGTCGGCGAACTCGGGTCGTGCACACACCTCGGTGGCTGCTTCTTCGAACAAACGTCGCGCGGTGGCGAGATCGGTGTCGTAGGCCACGTCGACATCGACGAGGGCCACCGACCACAACTGGGAGAGGTTGCCCACCCGCTGCACTTGGCCGTTGGGCACATGCCACACGGTGCCGTTCAGCGAACGCACAACCGTGGACCGCAGGGTGATCTCCTCCACGGTGCCAACCGCTTCGCCGAGGTCGACCACATCGCCGATGCCGTACTGATCCTCGAGGAGCATGAACAGGCCGGCAATACAGTCCTGCACAAGGGATTGTGCGCCAAAACCAATGGCCACACCAGCAATACCGGCGCCGGCGATCAGGGGCCCGAGTTCGATGCCGGTGGTGCCGAGAGCGGTGATCACCGCCACCGACCACACGGCGACACTCACCGTGGATTCGAGCACGTTCGAGATCGACACCGCTCGCGCGCTGCGTCGCGCGACCTCGTTCTCGTCTTCTTCTTCGCCGTCATCGAGCAGCGAGGCGCCCGGCACACGCATCTTCTCGAGGCGGGCAATGGCGCGCTCGGTATCGGGAGCCACCACGTGGGTGACGATTCGGCGCACCGACCGTTTCAGGATCTTGTTGCCCAGCCACGCGACGAGCAGCACCAACAGCACGCGAGCGGGAACATCGACCGCCCACGACACGATGCGGGCGGTCGTTTCATTGCCATCGGTGATGTCGTACACCCACGAACAGATCGACCCGGTGGGGTCGGCACACACATCTTCTACAGCAGATGGCGCGACGACAGTGGTCACAGTGGAGGCAATGCCGGTCATGACCACGACCGTAGTGCGCCCAGTAACCTCCGACGGGGCAGCCCTGTGGTGGGTTCACCAGCGTCACCGCAGGGCACCGATGCCGGTTTCTCCACTAATTGAGTACGACAGGTAGCGCAAACGTGACAACCGCCGACGATCCATCTCCACGCGACGACAACGACGTTGACGCCGGTGCTGATGTTCTCGGCGTCGTCGGCGTGGGTTACGTGGGCCTCACCACCGGTGCCTGTCTGGCCGCTCTCGGCCATCGTGTCGTGTGCGGCGATATCGACGCTGAACGCATCGAACGGTTGCGTGCTGGGGTGATTCCCATCGTGGAAGAGGATCTTGCGCCTCTCGTTGCCGACGGCATCGCGAGCGGTCGGCTGACCTTTGTGGTCGGTGCCGCCGAAGTAGCCCGGCAGGCATCGATCGTGTTCCTCTGCGTGCCTACACCCAAAGACGACGACGGCTCGGTCGACCTCAGTTACGTCCAGGCCGCGGCGGCGGAGATTGCCCCGGTGCTCGCGGCCTGGACGTAACTGAGGTCTGCCGAGCCGTCGTCGTCTTGGGGTGTAGGCACGCAGAGAAACACAATCGATGCCTGCCGGGCTACTTCGGCGGCACC
>RFST01000069.1 GCA_009923855.1 Actinomycetota bacterium | reverse complement strand
TGACACACCGCACGAGTTCGTAGTGATCCGTGAAAACACTGAAGGGCCCTATGTGGGTGAGGGCGGGGTGCTCCGGCGCGGCACCCCGGCCGAAGTGGCCACCCAGGGGTCGGTCAACACGTGGATGGGGGTGGAGCGTTGCGTGCGTCACGCCTTCGAGCTGGCGGCCACCCGTGAGCGCCGGCACGTCACCTTGGTGCACAAGACGAACGTGCTGACCTTCGCCGGAGATCTCTGGGAGCGCGCCTTCAACAGCGTGGCGAGCGAATTCACAGATATCGATACCGCCTACAACCACGTTGACGCGGCATGCATCTATTTCGTGCAGGATCCGCACCGCTACGACGTGGTGGTCACCGACAACCTCTTCGGGGACATCCTCACCGACCTCGGTGGAGCGGTGTCGGGCGGCATCGGACTGGCCTCGTCGGCCAACTTGAACCCGGCTCGCACCGGCCCGTCAATGTTCGAACCGGTGCACGGGTCAGCGCCCGATATCGCCGGTACCGGCACCGCGAACCCCACAGCAGCCATCCTCTCGGCGGCCCTCATGTTGGACTTCCTCGGTGAAGGGGCCGCTGCGGATCGGATCAGGACGGCGTGCAATGATGCACCCGGTGGTGGCACCAGCGCGATCGGCGATGCCATCGCTGCCCGCGTGTCGGCCTGACCGCTCTTTAATTCGTCAACACCTCACACAGCGAGAACCCCACGATGCCCATCACACCCACCCCGAAAATCTGGATGAACGGCGAACTCGTCGACTGGGAAAAGGCCCAGGTGCACGTGCTGACGCACACCTTGCACTACGGCACCGGCGTGTTCGAGGGCATCAGGGCCTACGCCACCGCCGATGGGCCTGCGGTGTTCCGTCTCACCGAACACATCGAACGTCTGCACCGTTCGGCGCACATTCTCGGAATGGAGTTGCCGTACACGGTCGACGAGTTGATCACTGCCACCAAGGAGACGGTGGCATCCACCGGTTTGGATTCGTGCTATATCCGTCCGATCGCGTACCTCGGATACGGCGAGATGGGTCTCAACACCATCCCATGCAGCGTCGATGTCGCCATCGCCTGTTGGCCATGGGGTGCCTACCTCGGCGACGATGCCGTGGAGGTGGGTGTGCGGCTCAAGACGTCGTCGTGGACACGACACGACCACAACACGATGCCGCCGGCAGCCAAGACCACGGGCAACTACGTGAACTCCTCACTGGCCAAGGTGGAGGCGTTGAAGGCCGGATATGACGAAGCGGTGATGCTCGCACCTAACGGTCTTGTGGCCGAATGTTCGGGCGAGAACATCTTCGTGTCGCGCAACGGCGTGCTGCTGACGCCTCCGTTGTCGGCGGGCGCCCTCGAGGGCATCACCCAGAACACGGTCATGACGATCGCGCGCGACCTCGGGTACGAAACGCGGTGCGACAACCTCGCACGGAGCGATCTGTACATCGCCGATGAAGCCTTCGTGGTGGGCACGGCAGCCGAGGTGTCGTCGGTGAACTCGGTGGACGACCGGTCGATCCCATGCCCCGGGCCAGCCACCCGGGCCATTGCCGAGACATATGCCGCAGCGGTCACCGCAGCCGATCCGCGCTACCGGCACTGGTGCGAACACGTCTGATCTGCTGCATCGCGCCTGAGGTGCGGTGGCGCCACGTATGACGGTCGGTGAGGACGATCCCTGACCGTCAGGAGGTCAGCGTGGCTTCGAGGCGCGCCATGAATCGTTCATGGTCGGCTCGGATGATCACGGTGGCGTTCGGCTCGCCACCGGTGAACCCCAGCACATCCATCGCGACCATGCCGCGGGTGAGTTCCGACTCGGTCTCGCAGCGCAGATACATCTGACGGGTCTCGAGGGCGATATCGCCGTCGATCGCGTAGGCCATGGTGATCGGGTCGGGAAGGTCGAACCCCGCCAACTTGGTCTCGGTGGCACAGAACTGGGCGACCGTGGCCTGAATATCGATGCAGAACTCGGCGAGCGGTGTGCCGATCGCGCGGAGGCGTTCGGCCTGTGTCGGAACAACGACAGCGTCCCGCCGGCTGATATCCCACCCCACGAATTCAAGGGGGAGCCCCGACGCAAGGACCGCGGCCACGGCATGCGGGTCAACCCACATGTTGAATTCGGCGACCGGGGTGACATTGCCGATGTGGTCAGCCACCGCTCCCATGATCACCACCCGTGCCAGGCGGTCGACGAGGCCGGGATCGCGGCGCAGAGCCAGGGCGAGGTTGGTGAGCGGTCCCAAAGTGACGAGCTCCAGCCGGCCCGCATACTCCTGTGAGGCGGCGATGAGGGCATCGACACCGTGGCCAACATCGGCCGTCCGCCCGGTGAGGTCCAGACCAATGTCGCCCATTCCGTCGGCCCCGTGCACATTCTGGGCGGTACCGAGGGGCAGGACCAGCGGCCGATCGGCGCCGACGTATACGGGAACATCGGTGCGACCACAGACCTCGCGGGTGTACAAGGCGTTTTGCACAGCCATGTCCAGCGGCACGTTGCCCGCGACAACCGACACACCAACGACGTCGACCTCGCTCGCGGCAAAAGCGATTGCTAGGGCCACCGCATCGTCGCTGGCGGTGTCGGTATCGATGAACATCGGTCGTCGGTCGCTCATCGTGGCGACGCTAGCCGTCGTCGCCGTCGGTGGTCATGGTCCACTCCAGCGGGTCCGAGTTGACGTCAGCGCAACGATCGGGTTGACTTACTCGCGATGACGCATTTCGCCACCATCATCATTATTCCGTAGAGCACACGGCTTCCGTGTGCTCGTTCTGCCGCCCCTCGGGCGGCATTTCGCTTTTTCAGACCGATACTTCATATCCGACACCACGCTGACAAGGACACCGCAGATGAGCACCACCGATAACGCCACCGGCACCACTGAGCGCATCGAGATCTTCGACACCACGCTGCGCGACGGTCTGCAGGTCGAAGGCGTCAGCGCATCCGTTGAGGACAAACTGCGTATTGCTGAACAACTCGACTACCTCGGCGTGCACTTCATCGAAGGTGGTTGGCCGGGAGCGAACCCGAAAGACATCGAGTTCTTCCGGCGTGCGGCGAGCGAACTGCAGTTGTCCACGAGCACCTTTGTGGCATTCGGCTCAACCCGCCGCCCCCGGGGCCGAGTGGACGAGGACCCCACGCTCCAGCACCTTCTCGATGCCAACACCTCAGCCGTGTGCATTGTGGCGAAGAGTTGGGACTATCACGTGACCGAGGCATTGCAGACCACCCTTGATGAGGGCGCTGCGATGATTGCTGATTCCGTGGAGTACCTCGTTGCCAACGATCGACGGGTGCTCGTCGACATGGAGCATTTCTTCGACGGATACAAGCGGAACCCCGAGTTCGCTCTGCGTGCCCTTGAGGCAGCGATCGTGAAGGGTGCCACCCATGTAGTTCTGTGTGACACCAACGGTGGGTCGCTTCCCCATGAGGTATCGGCGATCGTCGCTGATGTGCACGCACACGTCGGCCGTGACGTCACGATCGGTATTCACTGCCACGACGACACCGGTTGCGCGGTGGCAAACTCGATGGCGGCGGTGGCCGCTGGCGCCCGTCATGTGCAAGGAACGCTGAATGGGCTCGGCGAACGCACCGGTAACACGAACCTCACCACGATCATTCCAAACCTCCAGGTCAAGCAGGCCTATTCGGTGCTCGACGAGGGCCGGTTGGAACGTCTGACGGTTGTGTCGCATCGCATCGCCGAGACGTTGAATCGCGCGGTGAATCCGCAGGCACCGTACGTCGGGTCATCAGCGTTTGCTCACAAAGCTGGCCTGCACGTCAGCGCGATTGCACGCGCTCGTGACGCGTACGAACACATCGACCCCGAAGTGGTCGGTAATGGCACCCGTTTTGTGGTGTCTGAGATGGCGGGCCGAGCCACTATTCAAATCAAGGCGGAGGCTCTTGGTCTTGAACTCGATGGGCCCGCGGTCAACCAGGTGATCGACGATTTGAAGCGCCTTGAACATGAGGGGTATCAGTTCGAGGCGGCGGATGCGTCACTCGAATTGCTGATGCGCCGCGCCACCGGCTGGGAACAGGATTTCTTCCGGTTGGAATCGATGCGGGTGATCACCGATGAGGTGCACGGTGCCGACATCGGCCAGTTCACCACCGAGGCAACGGTCAAGGTGTGGGTCGGCGATGAGCGCCACGTGCACACCGCCGAGGGCAACGGCCCGGTGAACGCGATCGACCTCGCGTTGCGCAACTGTGTGCGAGCCGCATACCCCCGTCTCGACAGCATGCATCTCACCGACTTCAAGGTGCGGATCCTCGACGGCGGTGAGGCGACCGGCGCGGTGACCAGAGTGCTGCTGACCGCGACGGACGGTGAGCGCGATTGGACCACCATCGGCGTGAGCGCCAATGTGATCGAGGCCTCGTGGCGCGCTCTGTCGGAGAGCATCGTGTACGGGCTTCTTCTGGAGTAGAACATCGGATATGGCTGCCCCCAGATCTGCCCCCGCCGGTGCGCGTGCATCGCGTTACTACTCCTCACCCGATGTCGTTCCCGAGCCGTGGCGAGGTGACCGCCCCGCGGAGATCGATGGGCTGCAGCCATCCGGTGCCCGCCTCGGATCACAAGGTCCCGATCAGGGCTTTGCATTACGCATCGCGCGTCTGCGTGCCGATGATGTGTGTCCGGCGCCGGGAGAAGATGTGCGGGACCTCATCGCGGGATGTCTTGGCATTGCCCTCCGAAGGGCCTCGATGTTTTCACGGGCTCCAGTCGTGCACGACATCGACATCGCATTCACGATCTGGGGTCTCTACGACGCTGCCCCGCCCAGCGAACTCGTCGAGCTCCGTCGGACGATGTTTGCCGGTGTGGCGCACACCGGACATCACTACGACCAGGCGCGCCGCATCGTGGACATGGTGCCCGAGTCGACCCTGCGAGCAACGCCGGCGCAGATCACGTCGATCTATCCGGCTCAGTGGCGCGCACTGACCGGTGTGGCAGCTGCCGCGGCGCACTGAGCGCCCCTATTCGTTCAGTTCGGGCCTGACCTAAGATCACAGCCGTGAGCACCCCCAACGTCGGAGACCCTGCCCCGTCCATCGTTCTTGAGGATCAGACCGGCACGCCTGTCGATGTTGCTGCCGCGCATGCGGGGCGACGGGTGTTGGTGTTCTTCTATCCCAAGGCGAACACCCCGGGATGCACCACCCAAGCGTGCGGTTTGCGCGATATCGCTGATCAGGTGGGGGACACGGCGATCATCGGGATCAGCCCTGATACGCCGGCACAGCAGGCATCGTTCGACACGAAGTTCTCCCTTGGGTTCACGCTGCTCGCTGACGTCGATCACGCCGTCGCCGAGGCCTTCGGCGTGTGGGTGGAGAAGTCGATGTACGGCCGCAAGTACATGGGCGTGCAACGCTCTGCATTCTTGATCGATGCCGCCGGGAACATCTCGCACGCCTGGCCGAAGATCACGCCAAAGGACACCCCGGTGCAACTGTTGCGCGCCCTCGGCGACGCCTGAGAGGCACCGTCAGTCGAGCGCGTGTGCGCGGAGGTCCTCGAGGCTCACGTGCTCAAGAGCTGAGAGATGGGTGGAGGCCAACACCACCGGGCAAGCTTGACCAGCCTCAAAGGCCTGCTGCCATCGCGCTGCGCAGACGCACCACTGGTCGCCGTCGCGTAACCCTGCGAAACCGTATTGGGGCATGGGGGTAGACAGGTCGTTGCCCATGCGCCGCGAGAACTCCAAGAAGTCGTCGGTGACACGGCAGCACACCACATGCATGCCCGGATCGTCGCCACGATTCTCGCAGCATCCGGTGCGGTAGTAGCCGGTGAGGGGATCCATCGAGCACGGTTGCAGTTCCTCACCGAGGACGTTGAGCTGGGTCATGGGTCAATTGCATCACGCCGAGGGCACGGCGGTGGCACCGAGCCCAGACCCGACGTGTTCAGCCGAGTGTGACGCCGAAGATCTGGCCGATACCGAAGGTGACAGCGCAGGCACCGAGGACGATGGCGACCTGTCGCGCAGCTGCGCCCGCGATCGACCGCTCGGCATAACGCCCCACCACCGCGCCGACACCAGCGGCCGCGGCGACGCCGATGGCCAACGAGCCGATACCCGCTCCCGTCCCCGAGCTGAATGTCCATGGGATGAGCGGAGCAAGTGCGCCGACGAGGAACGACAACAGTGACAGCACGCTGACGATCCACGCCGATGGCAGATCTTCTGGGTCAACACCGAGTTCTTCGCGCGCATGCACCGCCAAGGCCCGTTCGGGTCGGCGCATCACTTCGCGGGCCGCGGTGCGGGCACTGTCGGCCGCCATGCCGTGCCCCTCGTAGATCGCGGCCAACTCCTCTGTCTCGTGCTCGGTGTTGTTGGTCAACTCGCCCATTTCGATGTCGAGCTCACGACGGATGAGATCGTTCTGGGCGGTGACACTGACCCATTCGCCAGCCGCCATCGACACTGCGCCGGCGACAGCACCAGCCACTCCGGCGAGCCGCACGATGTCGGCATCCACGCCGCTCGCAGCGAAACCCAAGATGATCGACACGTTCGATACGAGGCCATCGTTGATGCCGAACACGGTGGCGCGGGCCTGGCCGCCCGACACCGATCGGTGGCCGCCGTGTGGCTCGTTGAAGCGCATGTGTCAAGAGTACTCGAGGTGATCGCCGGAGGGTCCGAGGAGGTCGCGATAGCGTCGCATCGATGGACACCCCCCACGACGAGGCGCCGAGATTCCGATTCGCACCGTCGCCGACGGGTTTCTTCCATGTCGGTGGTGCTCGGACGGCGCTGTTCAATTGGGCGCTCGCGCGTCGCTGCGGTGGACGTTTCGTCTTGCGCATTGAGGACACCGATGCTGAGCGAAACCGCGACGAGTGGATCGATGGCATCATCGACGCTCTCGCGTGGCTGGGCATCTCTGCTGACGATCCCACCTTCGAGGGGCCGTACATGCAGTCGGACAATCGGCAGGCTCACATCGACGTCGCAACACGTCTGTTTGAGAGCGGTCATGCTTACTACTGCGACCTGACGCCGGATCAGATTGCCGAACGTGCGGCCGCCGAAGGTGGCGCCGGGTACGGGGGATGGTCGCGCGACGCCGGTCTCGGTCCAGGGCCCGGTCGGGTGCTGCGCTTTCGGGTGCCCGACGGAACCACGGTCGTGAGCGACGGAGTGCGCGGCGAGGTCGAGTTCGACAATGCCGTCATCGAGGACTTCGTGCTGGTGCGCAGTGATGGATCCCCAGTGTTCAACCTGGCCAATGTCGTCGATGACCACTTGATGGGAATCACTGATGTGGTGCGCGCCGAGGAACATCTGTCGAACACGCCAAAGCAGCAGATGCTGGTCACAGCTCTTGGATGGGCGGTCCCACGGTGGGGGCATGTGCCCGTTCTGGTCAATGAACAACGCAAGAAACTGTCGAAGCGCCGGGACCGGGTGGCACTGGAGCAGTACCGCGATGAGGGGTATCTGGCCGACGCCATGGTGAACTATCTGATGACCCTCGGGTGGTCGGCCGGAGACGATGTGGAGATCCGGCCATGGGCGGAGATCGAGCAGCTGTTCGATCTCGGCGGCGTCAACCTCTCACCGGCCTTCTTCGATGTCCGCAAGCTCGGTGCATTCAACGGTGAATACATTCGCGCTCTCGATACGGCTGCATTCACCGGTGCGGTCGACTCATGGCTTCCCGAGCAGTGGGACCGGACGCGATTCTCGCTGATCGCCGAGCACATCCAGCCTCGGCTCACGACGCTGTCCGAAGCAGCCGGTGTGGTGGATTTCCTATTCAGCGACGAACCGGTGCGCGACACGTCATCATGGGACAAGGTGATGAGCACCGACTATGCCGCGGGACTGCTCGATGCCGTGATCGAGGCCTATGCCGCGATCGACCCCGACGGTTTCGACGCGGCCACAACCAAGGCTGAACTCGAACGGGTGATGGAACCCTTCTCGTTGAAACTCGGCAAGGCACAGGCGCCAGTGCGGGTCGCCGTGACCGGGCGCACCGTCGGGCCACCCTTGTTCGAGTCGTTGGAAGTGCTGGGATCCGACGAGACTTTGCGCCGTCTGCGCGCAGCCCGCGCCGATCTGGTGAGTTGAGCGATGAGCGTGCGGTCACGCACCGTCGTGCGCGCGTTTCTCGTCGTTGCTGCGCTCGTCGTGATCTACGTGGGTGCAACGTTGGCACAGACGGTGCGAGCGGGCAGGGTGGATGACGCCGATGGCGCCGTTCGGGTGGCGGTGGTGCTCGGCGCTGCCCAATACGACGGACGCCCGTCGGCACAGTTCGCGAGCCGCCTCGATCATGCGCGGGATCTCGTGGCCGATGCTCGAGTCGATCGCGTGGTGCTCACCGGAGGGGCACGGCCCGGCGATCGGTTCACCGAGGCTGAGGCGGGCCGCCGATACCTCGTGGCCAGTGGTGTTCCCCCAGAACAGTTGACGGTGGTGCCGGAGGGGTCCACCACATGGGAGTCGCTCTCGGCGGTGTATACGGCACTCGCCCCCGAAGGAGTGGATGCCGTCGTGGTGGTCACCGACCGCTACCACGTGATGCGGAGCGAACTCATCGCGCGCGCTGTCGGTTTCGGCACCGTCGGCGCATCGCCGGTGCGCGATGGTGTGCTGTCGGGCGCTACATCGGCTCGACGTCATGTCGTCGAGGCCGTCGGCGTGGCGATTGGCCGAATCGTGGGCTTCGACACCCTGAGCGGACGTGGGTGATCGTCACCATGTCGGTACACTCGCGGTGCCCAATGGGGTGTGGTGTAATTGGCAACACAGCAGATTCTGGTTCTGTTATTCGGGGTTCAAGTCCTCGCACCCCAACCATCCGATGAGGTTCGGCCGGTCCATATGGACCGG
>RFST01000068.1 GCA_009923855.1 Actinomycetota bacterium | reverse complement strand
CGCATGGCGCAGCCGTTCTCGCTGCGCCACCCACTCATTGATTTCCACGGCAACTACGGCTCGCCAGACTTCGGCCCGGCGGCCAGTCGATACACCGAGTGTCGCCTCCACCCGCTCGCCATGCAGCTCCTCGCCGATATCGACGAGGACACCGTCGAGATGCTGCCCAACTACGATGGCACCTCTGAGCAACCCGAGGTGTTGCCGGCACGCTTCCCGAACCTGTTGGTGAATGGTTCGCAGGGCATTGCGGTGGGTATGGCCACCAACATTCCGCCGCACAACCTGGGTGAGGTCATCGATGCCACGGTGCATCTCATCGACAATCCCGACGCCACGGCCGACGACTTGATGGAGTTCGTGAAGGGACCCGACTTCCCCACGGGCGGGTTCATCTTGGGCCGGGCTGGCATCATCGACGCCTATCGCACCGGTCGTGGCTCGGTGAAGATGCGTGCGCGCGCCACCATAGAAGAGGGCCGCAACGGCCGCATGGAGATCATCGTCACGCAGTTGCCGTATCAGACCAGCTGTTCCGCTATCGCGGGGCGCATCACCGAACTGGTCGACTCGGGCGATATCGACGGCATCGCTGATATCAACGATGGTTCATCGGGCGGTGAGATATCGCTCGTCATCACCTTGAAGCGCGACGCGAACGCCAATGTGGTGTTGAACAAGCTCTACAAGATGACGCAGTTGCAGACCAGCTTCTCGATCAACATGGTGGCCCTCGTCGATGGTGTGCCCCGCACGATCAATCTGCGTGACGCTCTCGAAGGGTACGTGCGCCATCAGATCGAGGTCATCACCCGCCGGTCCCAGTTCCGTCTCGATCGTGCCCGTCGTCGTGAACACGTGTTGGAGGGCCGCATCAAGGCCCTCGACGTCATCGATGAGATCATTGCGCTCATCCGTTCCAGTGACGACGCCGCGGCTGCCAAAGCGGCATTGATGGTGGAGCCGTTTGAGTTCACCGAGATCCAAGCCGTCGACATCTTGGATATGCAGTTGCGTCAACTCACGCGACTCAGTCGCATCGACATCGAGAGTGAGTTGGCTGATATCCGCGAACGCATCGCTGAGCTCGAGGGAATTCTCGCCGACGATGCCGTCCTGCGCGGCGTCATCAAGGACGAGATCGGTGCAGTGCGTGAGGGTTTCGCGACGCCACGCGTGTGCGAACTCACCTACGACGATGGTGAGATGGCAATTGAGGACCTTGTCGACGACAAAGAACTCGTTGTGGTGATGACCGAAGCGCAGTACGTGAAGTCGGTGCCGGCATCGTCGTTCCGCACGCAGGGCCGTGGTGGCCGCGGCGTGTCGGGCGGCAAGTTGAAAGCCGATGACATCATCCGTCACGTCATATTCACGTCTGCACATGCGCATCTGCTGTTCTTCTCGAACCGCGGTCGCGTATACCGCTTGCGGGCGATGGATATTCCCGAGCGGGAACGCACCGCCAAGGGCATGCCCATCGTGAACCTGCTGCCACTGCAGGCCGATGAGTACATCCAAGCCATCATCGACACCCGCGAGTTCGCAGCCGAGCGGTATCTCATGTTCGCCACCCGCAAGGGCACGGTGAAGAAGACCGCGTTCGATGCCTATGACTCCACGCGTCGCGATGGTCTCATCGCCATCAATCTGAACGAGGGCGACGAACTGGTACGCGTCATCGAAACGTCGGGCACCGACGACATTTTGATGGTCGCCCGATCAGGTATGACCATTCGCTTCAACGAGAGTGATGTGCGCGCGATGGGTCGCTCGGCGGCTGGTGTGCGCGGCATGAAGTTGAAGTCCACCGACGATGCTGTGGTGTCGTGTGATGTGGCCCGCGACGACACGGCCATTTTGATCATGACCGAGTCCGGCTACGGCAAGCGCACCCAACTCGACAAGTTCAACACCCAGGGCCGTGGCGGCCAAGGTGTGCGGGGTATCAAACTCACCGGCAAGAAAGGCCAGGTCGTGGCCGCATTCATGGTGGGTATCGACGATGAGATCGTGGCGGTCGCATCGTCCGGGGTGACGATTCGCATGGCGGTGCGAGAGATTTCCTCTCAGGGTCGCGATGCAACCGGTGTGCGGGTGATGAACCTCGACGACGGCAGCACCGTCGCCTCGGTGGCATCCATCCTCGCCGGTGACTAACCGGTTGTGACAACGTCACGTTCGTGCACCGGTCACGTCGGTGGCGTGGCACTGCTCACGGCCGTGATCGTCATGGTGACCGCAGCGATGTCGTTGGCGGTCATCACCCGCGTGGGCACCACCCTTGGTGATCGTGCGCGTGCGCGCACCATTGCCGAATTCGTTGCGGTGGCGCGGGTCGATCATGGTGACGCTGTCGCTGAATCGGTGGCGTCAGCCAACGGGGTGGAACTCACCGACATGGTGGCGTGGCGTCATCATGACGGTGTGTCGACGACGGCGAGGGTCGCGCTGAGTGTGCGCGGTGTGCAGGGTGAGGCGGTCGCGTCGAATGCACCGGTGTGGCCCTGAACCGATGCGGTGAACGGTGCCACCTACACTCGGAGATGTGAGCGAATCGGATCGTGAGGGGCCGCGCCGGGTGCGGCCGGGGGTGTTGTCCTCACGTCGTGATCAGCCACCGGGTGCATCGCCGGTGCAACTTCCTGATGATGATGCCGGCCCGGCAACCCGGGAAATGCCGGCCGTCGTGCCGTCAGAGCCGTTGGTGCCTCCGCCCGAGCCCACCGCGGAGATGCCGGTTGTGGTCGATGAACCCCCAGCCGCACCGCCTCCCGCACCGGACGTTGATACACCTGAACACCTGCCTGAATCGCAACCCGCTGCGGAGTCTGGTGCCGACGTAGTGCCTGATCAGCCTGTCGCCCCTCGTCAACCCGCAGTGGTGGCATCGGGTGTTCGTGGTGTGTCGAGTCGAGCGGTTCTGTTGCGTGGCCCACGCCGTCGGCCACGGGTGCGGCGGGTCACTCGGGTGTTGCGCCATATCGACCCATGGAGTGCATTCAAGGTGGGTGCGCTGTTTTCGTTGGTGTTGTACGTCATCGTGATGACGTCGGGGGTGATGCTGTGGCGGGTGGCAGAGTCGACGGGCACCTTGGGCAATGTCGAGCGGTGGTTCACCCAGTTCGGGTGGGAACGAATTCGATGGGGGAGCGGTGTTCGATGCGGCTTGGGTGATCGGGTTGTTCCTTGCGGTGGGCCTCACCGGCTTTTTTGTGCTGGTGGCCACGGTGTTCAACCTCGTGAGCGACATTGTTGGCGGGGTGCGGTTGAGCGTTCTGGAAGAAGAGGTGTCTGAACGCAGCGCCGATCCGGTGCAGCGGTTCCGGCGTCGTCGCCCACCGGCTGACCCTCGCCGGGGTTGAGGTTGTTGGCCGGCCGGCGATAGCGTGCGCTACCTGCCGGGGCTATAGCTCAGTCGGTTAGAGCGCATCCCTGATAAGGATGAGGTCACAAGTTCGATTCTTGTTAGCCCCACCACGGCACAGCAGGTCAGAGGCCACACCTGATCGGCGGTGCTGTTGTCGTTTCGGTATTGGTCCTCTACCGCTGGGCTCGCAATAGGTGGGTTAACTGCGCCCGATGAAACCTTCGCCAACTTGGATGGAGGTGACGTCACGCAGGTAGCGCTGGCCGAGGTGTTCTCTGATAATCAGCAGGGCATCGTGTGCGCTGTTGTCACCGGCAGTCAACATCTCATCGAGATCGCGCATCGACTCTTCGATTGCACGGGTGAGTTCGTTGTGAGCAGCAAGTGCCGCGGCGCGGTCCATTGGGGCCGGAAGGGGGTCGCGATCACAGACCGATTCAGTGCGTTCACGCATGCGTTGAGCCGCGGCTGAGTTGTCGGTGAGCGCTTCTGCCGATCGACGTAGCACGGCGATCATGTCATTGTGTTCATCGACGAGCTGGTCGTCAATCACGGTCAGCAGTTGGCGAACGCCCTGCAGAAGTGATTGCACCATCAGGCAGTTGGCAGCAGCTTTAGGGTTCTCAATTGACGGCATGATGTCGTCGGCCAGCGAAATGATGACCCCTTCGAGAATTTGGTCGATTGTGGGACTAGTGATCATGAGACGGGGATTCCTGGGTATTGCAGCAACTGACCGATCCCAGGAAGGGCGGTGATGCTGGACTGGACGAGATACAGGTGCAAGATTTCCCGGTTCTGGCCAGTGACTCGCCGCGCGATGGCTTCATTGATAGGCACGGCGATATTCGCTGTTCCGAACAAGATGAAATATCCCAATTCCTCCGGTGTGATGTCGAGGCCTCGTAGTCGGTTGTAGTACGCGAGAAATCCGCCCTCATCGACAGGGTGCTGCATGACCGCGGTCTTTGACAGCCCATCCATCATGACCATCCACCCGAGGTCCTCGCGCGGGTCGCCGATCCGCGAGTTTTCCCAGTCGATGACTGCAGTCACTCGGCCGTTTTTGTAAAGGAAGTTTGCGGGATTGAAGTCACCGTGCAGCACCGATAACGGAAGCGGTCGTGGTGGGTGACGACGAAGCGTGAGAAATGCATCCAGGAGGATGCACAGTCCCGGCTCACGATTGATGCGGTCATAACCGTCGATGTAGTACTCAAAGGTGGTCGCCATGTAGCGATCCCAGTTGGTGGCATCGATTCCGACACCACGAGGGTCTCGGAGATTGCCAGATGGGTCAAGGCTGTCGATCGGTGTCTCGTGTAATTCGACGAGCGCTTCGCATAGATGTCGAATGACGTCGTCAGCCTGGTCGGCGTCGGGTCCGTCAAAGAAGAGGTTGCTGGTGGTGGACGATCCATCGGCGCATTCAAGGACCATCGCGGCCTCCCCGAACACTGTGGGATCCATTTCGTATCCAATGCTGCGGGGCACCGGAATGGAGGTGCGGGCTCTCACCGCCTCGATCAGGTCATGCTCCACCGATCGATGGGTGTGAAGAATTGCGGCCTCATACGGTGGGTCTTTGCGCAATATGTACGCTGACCGCTTGGTAGTGCTGCCACGTTGAAGATCAGCCTCGAAACGAAATGTCTCGCGTGAAAATCCACCGGGGATTGGAACGATGTCACCGATGGCGACGTGTTCGGCATCAGGCTCGCAGCGCGTGAGCAGTGTCGCGAGGGCCTCATTTAATGCGGTGCTCATAAAGAAACGGTAGTTCTTTTTCGATGGTGCTGTGTCAGGACTGACCACTCGGTGATGGGCATTGTCTGTGGGACGCCTTGCGGTGATCTTGCATGTGGCGGAAAGTTCTCAAAAAAGTGTGAGAGGTCGGTCGTTGGGTGCTCTGGACCGGTGTACGGCACAACCGCCGTATCCGACACAGGGAGATAATCCAATGAATAAGTTCCGTACCACCATCGCCATCAGCGCCGCGACGATCGCCAGTCTCGGACTCGGATCCGCATCGGCTTCAGCGACTGAGATGTGCATTCAAGAAGGCCCAAATGGTCTTCCTGAAGAAGTGCCATGCTTGCCTGACCTGCCGGAGTTGCCGGAGTACGAGTTCGACTTCGGTGGTGGCTGGCAGCCCGGCGGTGGCTGGCAGCCTGGCGGCACGACGCCCGAAGAAGCGCCCGCTGAGGAACCTGCTGCTGATGAGCCTGAGATCTGTTACATCCAGACCGAGTTGGGTCCGCTTCCGTATCCGTGCCCAGAGGACGATACGGACGATGCCGATCCGGCTGATGTTGATTTCGGTGATTACGAACTGATTCCGGTTCCTGGTTATGAGTTCCCGTGGTTGGGCGGCGGGTCTGGTTCTGGTGATGCGGATGTTCCTGCGGAGGAGCCTGCCGCCGATGAGGCCACCGATATGCCGGAGGCTCCGGCCGAGGAGCCTGCAGATGAGCCGATGGATCCGGTCGTCGACGACGAGGAGCCCGTGGTTGAGGAGCCTGTCATCGTGGAATCTGCCCCGGAGGCACCTGCTGAGGAGGACACTGTGGCAGAGGCCGACGTGATGGAGGCGGCTGATGAGGCACCTGCAGTTAGCGAGGAGCCTGCTGGTGAGGCTGACGCGCCGGTCACGGAGGCCGCGGTTACTGATACCGCGGCTGTTGATGAGAGCGATTCGATGGCAAGCGATGACGATGTGATCGTGCTCAGCGGTTCCACCAATGGTGAGACCATCACAGTGCAAGAGACCATCATCGGGACGTTCACCCCGGCTGAGGATGCGGGCACTGTTGCCGCACCGGTCAACAACAGCTCGGTGTCGCAGAGCGCAGCGGTTGATCGTGCGGTCGAGACGGCCGTGGAGACCGCGGCCGAGGCCCAGTCGGAGACCGAGGCACCGCAACTGCGAGTGGTGGACGGCACCGAGGTGTTCGCTGACCTGGCTCTTGATGCGCCGGCCGCGGACGATGCCGACGAGCCCAGCGATGACGACGCCAACAGCGCAGGTGGCCGGGGCATCGGCACTCTGATCGCCGCCCTTGGGTTGCTGGTCCTCGGCGGTGGCGGCGCGACCGCTGCTGGTGTGAAGGTGCTGCGTAACCGCGACTGATCATCACCTGACCTCACGGTCTCCCTTACGGCCCGTCGGCTCACCCTCGAGGTGGCCGGCGGGCCATCGGGCGTTACAGGGTGAGTATCGTCGGCGTGGTGGATCAGTGGCCGTCAGTGTCGGTAGTGATGCCGGTGCGCAATGAGGCAGCCAACATCGAATCTGCGATCGATGCGATTCTCGCTCAGGAGTACCCCGGCGAGTTGGATGTGTGGGTGGCCGTTGGCCCGTCGACGGATGCAACCGCCGAGGTCATAGATGCAATCGCTGCACGGGATGCACGGGTGCATCGCGTGGACAACCCAGCTGGCGTCACACCGGCGGCGCTGAATGTGGCCGTTGCGGCGAGTGCGGGTGAGGTCATCGTGCGTGTGGACGGTCACAGCGAACTATGCGAGAACTACATCGCTATGGCGGTGGAGACGCTGCGACGCACAGGAGCGGTGAACGTCGGTGGCGTGCAGAACGCTGTCGGTCGTACGCGTATTGAGCGGTCGATCGCGACGGTGATGATGTCGCGCGTTGGGTCTGGTGGTGTGGCGTACCGGTCACAGGCTGCGGCGGGCCCTGTCGACACGGTGTATCTCGGGGTGTTTGATCGCGCGGCCGGTGACGCCGTTGGCTGGTTCGATGAGCGACTCATTCGGAACCAGGACTACGAATTCAATATCCGGTTGCGTGACGCAGGTGGTGTGGTGTGGTTCGACCCTCGCCTGTCGGTGACCTACCGCCCACGTTCGTCGGTGCGTTCCTTCGCGCGCCAGTACTACGAGTACGGCTGCTGGAAAGCAGCGGTACTGCGGATGCATCGGTCGTCACTTCGATTGCGGCAGGTGATTCCCCCGGTGGTGTCGTCGGTGGTCACTCTTGCGCTGGCTGCTGCGCTGGTGGCACCGGCTGCTCTTGTCCTGCCGTTGGCGTACGTGCTGGCAATCGGTGCGCTCACACCCGGCAACATCTCGCAACGATGGGCGGTGATGAGCCTCGCTCCGGTGATGCACGTGTCGTGGTCGGCGGGCCTGGTGCGGGGAATTCTGCGACCGGTACTGACGGTGTCGTAGGGCGGTTACACGCTCTCGAAGTGCAGCGTGGTGTCGCCGAGGGTGACCTTGTCGCCATGGGTGAGCGCTGTGGCAGCCTCGGTGCGACGGCCATTCAACGTGGTGCCGTTCGTTGATCCCAGGTCGACGAGTATGGCTCGGCCACCGTCGTTGCGGATCTCCGCGTGGTAGCGACTGACGTGGGCGTGGTGCACCACGATGTCGTTGTCGCTCATGCGACCGATACGCAGTGCGGTGCGTCCAATCGGGTAGCGGGTGCCGTCATCGGCGACAAGAGCGCCGATGGCACTCACCGCCTCGACCGGTGCCGTGTCGAGCAGGGCGCGCACATCATCTGCAGGGTTGATGGGTGGCACCGGGTCGTCATCGAGCGCGGAGACGTCATCGCTATCCAGATGATCCTCTTCGGCGACGAGAGCAGCGAGTTGGGCAGCCGCGTCCAACGGTGCACTATCTGGAACTGACTCATCCGGGGATGAGTCGTCCGAAGATGAGTCGACCGAAGATGAGTCATCTGGAATTGGCAGCTCAGCCGGTGCTAACCCTGCGTCACTCACCATGGGCTCAACAACCGGGTCGGGCTCCGACGGTGCGGCAACCTCGTAGGCGTCGGCACCGGCATCGTCGGCAATAGCAACCATGTCCACAGCAGGCGCATCGGTCGCCGCCGGCGCTGCGGATGCGGCCGGTGTGGGCACAGGGGGCGGCAATTGAGCTCCGGCCTTCACGCGGGCGCTCACCTCCAATAACCCTGATGCCGCACCATCGTCAACGGTGATCGTCACCAACGGGTCACCGCCCAAGTCCATGTTCCGCCAATCGGCGTGGGCACGAAGTGCATCCACCAATTCGTCGATCAGCAGGTCTTTGTTCGGGCAGGTGGTGTCGATATCGGTGGCTGCGAGACGCACTGTCACGTGGTTGGCGACCAGGCTGCGTCCATCGGCGGCGGTCACCATCTGGGCGTCAACGGCGGTGAGCATGGCGCGTCCGACATCAATCGGGCGCGGCGGTCGTGACGTGCCACGGCTGATGGTGCGGAGACGGTCAAAAAGGCCCATGGTGCGTAATGGCGCCGGCGGCGCCTCCTGTGAGGGTACTGCCCACGGTGCGGTGCCCGGCGTCGTATTCGCACGGCGTGCCGCCCATGCCAGGCCCGTGATGCACCGTCGGCTCAGCCGTACGACACGCCCATTCCTGCTCGCGCGTCCTGACCCACGCCATAGGGCGCGATGGGGTACCGCAGGCCATTGGCCGCGAGCGCATCAAGTCCGGCGATCACCCCGGGCAGGAATCGCGGGGGAATGGCCATCAATAATTCGTCCTCCATCACGCCCCCGTATCGGCGTTCCGCGAAACAGGGAATTGACAGGCTTGGTTCACCGGTGGCCAGGGCGCGTCCCCACGAATCGGCGCACGA
>RFST01000067.1 GCA_009923855.1 Actinomycetota bacterium | reverse complement strand
CTGGCGATTGACATGCCGTTGCGCACCGTGGTGCGCGCTGGTGTGCGTGGTTCGGTGATCGTTGCGCGGCCGATTGGCAGGTGGGGCCGCCGAGCCGTCAGTGACCTCGCAACGCTGCGTTCCGAACGTGACGAGCATGACGGGGCCGATCACGTTGCTGATACCGACACCACAACTGCGCCACCGGCCGGGCGTTCGGTGGGTGGCGATCCGCTCGTCGCCCCGCAGCTGTACGACTTCGCTGCAGATGATGATCCGCCTCCGGCTCCGGCATCAAAGAAGCCGGCGCGACGACCTAAGCCAGCTCGCCCGACCCCGGCGACCGATGCGCCACCCGTTGCGCCGGGATCGTGGAGTCTGCCGCCGCTTGCGCTGCTGGAACAGGTCGGCGCGCAGGCCGTGGATATGCGCTCGGTGACCGAACGCGGGGAGACCTTGCAGGAGTCACTTGCCCAGCATGGTGTTGAGACCCAACTCGTGGGTTCCACAGTTGGTCCCACGGTCACCCGATACGAGCTCGAACTCGGCCCTGGGGTGAAGGTGGCACGGGTCACCAGCCTGCAAAAAGACATCGCTTACGCGATGGCCGCGACCGACGTCCGGATCTTGGCTCCGATTCCCGGGAGATCCGCAATCGGGGTCGAGGTGCCGAATTCGCGGCGCCAGTTGGTTGCCCTGGGAGACCTTCTCGCTTCACCCGAGGCCGCGTCGGCGCAGCATCCACTAGAAGTTGCCATCGGGAAGGACATCGCCGGCCGTGCGGTGTTCTTGAACCTCGCCACCACGCCGCATCTCCTCATTGCGGGGGCGACAGGTGCCGGCAAATCAAGTGGGATCAACTGCATCATCACCTCGTTGCTCATGCGGACCACGCCAGACCAGGTGCGCCTGATCCTGATCGACCCGAAGCAGGTCGAGATGGGTCAGTATCAGCGCCTCCCACACCTGCTCACCCAACCGGTGACCGACCCGCGCAAAGCGGCGAATGCATTGGGTTGGGCGGTCAAGGAGATGGAGCGCCGCTATGACTTGCTCTCGGCACTCGGTACCCGTGATATCGGCGGGTACAACAAGCGCGTCACCGCACCCGGGTTCGAGCCACCTGCCGGCCGTGATGCCGACGATTTCGAGCACATGCCCTTCATCGTGGTGGTAGTCGATGAGTTGAACGACTTGATGATGGTCGCGGCGCGTGACGTTGAGGAGTCCATCACCCGTATTGCTCAGAAGGCCCGGGCCGTCGGGATCCACCTGATCGTCGCCACGCAGCGGCCATCGGTGAACGTGATCACCGGCGTGATCAAAGCAAATGTGCCGGCGCGCATGGCCTTTGCGGTGTCCAGCCTGACCGACTCACGGGTCATCCTCGATCAGCCGGGAGCTGAGAAGCTGGTGGGCAAAGGTGACATGTTGTTGCTCTCAGGCTCCTCGGTTGCCAATCGCATTCAGGGGTCGTGGGTGAGCGAGGATGAGGTGCATAGCGTGGTCGAGCACTGGCGTGCCCAAGCACCCGAGCCGATCGTGTCCAATGAGGTGGAGGGCGCCGAACCGGAGCAGAGAAGCTTCAGCGGTATCGACGCGTCGCTTGATGTCACGTCAGATGCCAACGCCTTCAGCGCTGGTGACGACGATGAAGACATCCAGATCATGCGTCAGGCGATTGAGTTGGTCGTTCGGAGCCAACTCGGTTCGACATCGATGCTGCAACGCAAGTTGAAGGTGGGATTTGCCCGAGCCGGTCGAATTATGGACCTGCTCGAACAACGTGGCGTGGTCGGCCCATCGGAGGGATCGAAAGCACGCGAGGTGCTGATGAGTGTCGAAGAATTCGAACTGTTGCGCGAACGCGGCCAAATCTGAGTCTTACCAGTCCGGTCGTTCACCGAAATCGGGACGCTGGGTACGGGTGCGTTTCAACTCCCAGAATCCATCGGTACGCGCCAGTGTGACCATTGCTCGCCAGAGCTCGACGGATGCCTCGATATCGGGCACGCGGGTGATCACTGGCCCAAAGACGCCGACGCGGGATCCATCAGGTCCGTCCAATGCGATGATCGGCGTGCCGACATCGGTTCCCGCCAGATCGAGGCCCTTCTGCATGCGTTCGCGGATCACCACATCGAGGGTGTCGTCATCGGCGGATGCGGCGTAGGCAGCGTTCAACCCCACCGCTGTCAGTTCGGCGCCGAGATCCACGGCGGTGGGATCGGCATCGAGGATGCGGTCGTGGTGGATTCGCATGCCTAGGCGGCGATACAGGCGTGCGGTTGCGTCATCGCCATCGGTGGAGCGCACATGCTCCATGACGCGCAGCATCCGGTGCGTTGCCGCCACCGGCGGGTAGTAGTCGCTGTCGGGTGCGGGCTGGTTTTTGAATAGAAGGCTGATCGGTTGCCAGATGACCGACACCCCGGTCGCAGGCTGCACCCGGTCCAGCATCCAACGTGCGGTGACCCAGCACCAGGGGCACACCGGGTCCACCCAGAATTCGACGACGCCGGGATGGTCTGCGGGGGAGTTCGCGCTGCTCACGTGTGCATCGTCGCACACGGCTAACCTCCCGAGGCGTGTCGTCCGTCGGTCCTCAGCGATTTCATGTGGAGACTCTTGGGTGCCCGAAAAATGACGTTGACTCCGACAAGATCATCGGGCAGTTGCTCGCCGATGGAATGGAGCCCACGGCTGATCCGAGCGATGCCGACCTGATTGTTGTAAATACGTGCGCCTTCATCGAACCGGCCCGTCGTGAGTCGATCGATACGGTTCTTGCCCTCGGAGACCGTCGTCGAGATGGTGCGCGCTTGGTGGTGACCGGGTGTATGGCGGAGCGGTATGGCGATGAACTCGCCGCGGCTCTCCCGGAGGTTGATGCGGTGATTGGCTTCTCGGAGCCGGTGGCAGCACCGTCGCGTCGCGTGATCCCGGTGTCTGCAGCTCCGCTGCCGGCGTTTGATCTGCTGAATCTTCCACGCCCTCGCTCGTCGCGGCCGTGGGCATATGTGAAGATCGCCGAGGGCTGCGATCGTTCCTGCGGGTTCTGTGCCATCCCGTCGTTCCGCGGACCGCAACGCAGCCGCGACATCGCATCCATCGTCGATGAAGCGCGCGCAACCGGTGCACGCGAGATTGTCCTCGTGGCCCAAGACCTCGCCGCCTACGGGCGAGATCGGCCAGATGAGTTGGGCTCCGGTTCGATCGTTGGGCTGGTCGAGGCCGTATCAGACGTCGCTGATTGGGTTCGGCTGCTGTATCTCTATCCGAGCGACCTGAATGAGGAACTGCTGGAGGCCATCGTTGCAACAGGGGTGCCGTATTTCGATCTCTCGCTACAGCATGTCAACCGTGATTTGCTGCGGCGAATGCGGCGATGGGGCGATGACACGAGGTTCCGCGACCGCATTGAACGCATACGCGAGATCGCGCCAGAGGCCGCACTGCGGTCGAATTTCATTGTCGGCTACCCGGGTGAGACCGAACAGCATCACGATGACCTGCTGTCGTTTGTTGAGGATATGCAACTGGACTGGTGCGGTTTCTTCGAGTTCAGCCCCGAGGAAGGCACGGCGGCGATCGACCTCGATGGGCACGTCCCGCCGGAACTCATTGCCGAACGCATTGGTGAACTTCGATCGCTGCAGGACGACATCACCGCCTCGCGTCGCGATGACCTGATCGGCACCACACAGCATGTCCTGGTCGACAGTGTTGGCATCGCCCGAAGTCATCGTGAAGCTCCTGAAATCGATGGGGTCATTCACGTGGATCCAGCCCTTGCTGTCGGTGAATTCGTTGATGTCCACGTGGTTGATGCCCTCGGCCCCGACTTGGTCGCCGACGGCGCCAACGCGGAGATCGACACATGAGCGTCGATCCGGGCGCACTCGCCACATGGGCGAACGCGATCACCGCGGGACGACTCGTGTTCTCACCGGTGATGTTCCTCGTCATCCCCGATGATCCGGGTGGGTCGTGGCTTGCCTACGGACTGTGGTTCGTGCTGTGTGTCAGCGATGGGGTGGACGGGTGGATTGCGCGCCGGCACGGCACCACCACATCGGGGGCATTTCTTGACCCCTTGGCTGACAAGGTGCTCGTTCTCGGTGCCATGTTCACGCTGGTGGCCCGTGACGTGTTCTGGCTGTTGCCCGTGGCATTGATCGCTGGACGCGAGGTGGTCATCAGCGTGTATCGAATCCTGGTGGGTTCGCGAGGTGTGAGCGTTCCCGCATCGAAAATCGCCAAGTACAAGACCGTCTTCCAGCAACTCGCGGTCGGTGTTGCATTGTGGCCGTGGTTCGCCGTCGATCATCGGTGGTTGTGGAACAGCCTCTTGTGGATCGCAGTGGCGCTCGCGCTGATCAGTGGGTGGACATACCTGATGGCAGGGCGCTCTGTGAGTGACCGAACGGCGGCATCGCAATGAGAGTGGACGTTCTCGCCGTTGGTACGGAATTGTTGCTCGGCCAGATCATCGATACGAACTCGTCCTGGCTGGGTGAGCACCTTGCGATGCACGGGCTGCATTCGCTGAGCCAGGTCAAAGTCGGCGACAACATCGACCGGATCGTCGGGCATATGGAGCGAATGCTGGGCGAGGCCGATGCGGTCATCGTCTGCGGCGGGCTCGGCCCCACGCACGATGATCTGACCCGTGAGGCGATTGCACGTGTCATGGGTGTGGACCTGCATCTCGACACCGATGTCGCCGATGTGATTCGCCATCTGTTCTCGTCGCGTGGGCGCACCATGCCCGAGAACAATCTCCGCCAGGCAATGGTTCCTGCGGGCGCCACGATCATCGAGCAGACCCGAGGTACCGCGCCCGGCTTGATCTGCCCGGTCGATCGTGTCGACGGGCTCACGGGCGTGCTGTATGCGGTGCCCGGGGTGCCGCATGAGATGCGCGACATGTTCCACCGTGCGATTGCCCCGGATCTGTTGCGGCGAGCTGGGCGGTCGGCCACCATCGTCAGCCGGACGCTGCGAACCTGGGGTGAGTCCGAGAGTGGACTTGATGAACGACTTCGGGGTGTGATCACCGAACTTGATGATGTTGGCAACCCCACGTTGGCCTTCCTGGCAAGCGGTTGGGAAGGGCTGAAAGTCCGGCTGACCGCAGCCGGTGACGATGCAGGCCACGCATCCGCAGTGTTGGCCCCCTGGGAGCAGCGGATTCGCGACATCTTGGGCGACCAGATCTTCGGCACGGATGAGCAGACGATGGAATCCGTGGTGCTGGATCTACTCGCGGACCGTGGGTGGACTCTGGCGGTCGCTGAGTCGGTGACCGGAGGTCTCGTCGCCGGCAGGCTGACCGCTGTGCCGGGTGCGAGCCGCGTGTTCCGGGGCGGATTGGTGTCGTATGCGAGCGAGGTCAAGTTCGATCTACTGGGGGTAGCGCCTGGGCCCGTGGTCACCGCGGACGCGGCAGAGGCGATGGCGGTCGGGGTTTGTGACCGACTCGGCTCCGACGTGGGGGTGGCTCTCACCGGGGTTGCGGGACCCGAATCTCAAGACGGGGAAGGACCGGGAACATTGTTCGTCGGGATTGCCCTACCCGATACCGAGGGTCGTCGTGTGCGCAGCATTCGACTTCGGATGCCCGGTGACCGCGACATGATGCGTCAGCTCTCGGTGATCTCGGCTCTTGACTTTCTTCGGCGCGATCTGCTGGCGCACGGCTAGCCTGCGGCGCGAGCCCCCGTAGCTCAGTCCGGATAGAGCAACGGCCTTCTAATCCGTAGCGCGCAGGTTCGAATCCTGCCGGGGGCGCCAACAGCGGTGCTACGTGGGTGGCGCCGGTACCCTGTGGGTCGGCACAGCGGGGCGGTCTGCCCTGGAGAACGGGAGTTCAGCGAGTGAAATTCACCAAGGGCGAGACGGTCATTTACCCCCAGCACGGCGCATGTGTGGTGAAGGGGACGAAGAAGATGGAGGCCTTCGGCGAGAAGCGCGAGTACCTCATCTTGGAGACCGTGATCAACGAGATGGTTCTCAAAGTGCCCGTCGACAAGGCCGATGAGGTCGGCGTGCGACCGCCGGTATCACCCGATGAACTCGAGGACCTCGTGTCGGTTCTCGCCAAGCCCGATCCGCGCGTGCCGTCGAACTGGAGTCGCCGGTTCAAGAACCACCAGGAGAAGTTGAAGTCCGGTGACGTCTACCAGGTTGCCGAGGTGGTGAGGAACCTCGCAGCACGTAATCGTGATGCCGCTCTGTCGGCGGCGGAGCGCACCATGTACGAGCGTGCCCGCGTCAACTTGATCTCCGAGATCGCCCCGGCGCTCAAAGTATCCGCTGAAGCGGCGGAGGATTATCTCGACGATGCGCTCGCCAAGGGAGTTCTCTCGGCCGGCGGTTCATCGAAAGCATCAGCCGGGGCTGCCGATTCATCGTCGTCGTCGGCCAAGAAGGAACCAGCAAAGAAGCCTCCGGCGAAGAAGGCTGCCGCGGAGAAGCCAGCCAAGAAGACAGCCGCGAAGAAGTCCACAGCCAAGAAGGCAGCCGCGGTGAAGCCAGCGAAGAAGGCCGCTGCAAAGAAGGCGACGGCAAAGAAGACAGCCGCCAAGAAGTGATTGCGGTCGTGTTATGAGCGACGAGCCGCTCCCTCAGAGCCGCAGGGTTGCCTTCATCGGCCTCGGTGTCATGGGAGCGCCAATGGCGGGCCACCTCGTGCGGGCCGGTCACGATGTCACCGTCTTCAACCGCACCGAGGAGCGTGCGCACGCGTGGCATGGCACGCATGGAGGACGTGTGGCACCCACACCGGCCGAGGCTGCCGCTGGTGCCGATGTGGTCTGTGTGTGCGTCGGGGCCGACGACGATGTGCGAGAAGTTGTCACCGGAGACCGCGGCGTCCTGACGTCGATGACCTCAGGTGCAATCCTCATCGATCACACCACCGCATCAGCAGATGTCGCCCGTGAGATGTCGGCGGTGTGTTCCGCGGCTGGGGTCGGATGGGTCGACGCGCCGGTATCGGGCGGGCAGGCGGGAGCGGAGCAGGGCCGCCTCACCGTGATGTGCGGCTGCGATGACGCCGACGTGTTCTCCGCCGCCGCCGAGGTTATTGCGGCATATGCGCATCGTTGCGAGCTGCTCGGACCGGCGGGCTCAGGGCAGTTGACCAAGATGGTGAATCAGATCTGCATCGCCGGGCTGCTGCAAGGCCTCTCGGAAGGTATCGATTTTGCTACTCGGGCAGGACTTGATGTCGACGCGGTCGTCGGCGTCATCGGTGGTGGTGCGGCCCAGAGCTGGCAGATGGACAATCGAGCCCGCACGATGGCCGAGCAGTCCTTCGACTTCGGTTTTGCCGTTGAGTGGATGGTGAAAGATCTGCGGATCTGCCTTGATGAGGCACGCCGTCAGGGGGCCTCGTTACCGGTGACCGCCCTCGTTGAGCAGATGTACCAACGCGTCCTGGCTCGCGGTGGCGCCCGTTGGGACACCAGTTCTCTGATTGACTTGTTGCAACGGCCCTAAGCGGCCTCCGGTTCACCCGAGGTTCATAACGAGCCGATCGACACCTCTGATGGTGAGTCGATCACGCCATGACGCGGGTTCGGCCTGCTCGATGGTGTCGAAACGACGAATGATGCGCGAGAGAGTCACCGTCGCTTCCATCTTCGCGAGGGACGCGCCGAGGCAATAGTGGATGCCGGAGGCGAACGACATGTGGCGGTGCGCGTTGGGTCGGTCCAGCTGCAAACGGGCGGGGTCGGCGAACACCGCGGGATCATGATTGGCGGCGCCAAGGCACGTGATGACAGCCTGCCCGGCATCAACGTGTATCTCCGTACCGTCGGTTCCGGCGAAGGTGACCGGGGTCATTGGAACCCGGACGGTCTGTTGCACCGGACCGTTGAAACGGAGCAGTTCGTCGACGGCCACCTTGTCAAGGGTCGGGTCGGAGCGCCAACGCTGCATCTCGTCTGGGTTCTCCAGCAGAGCGAGCATGCCGTTGCCGATCAGGTTCACCGTCGTTTCGTGGCCAGCCACGTACAGCAGCACCACGAAACTGATGAGTTCGGGTAGGGAGAGTCGATCGCCCTCTTCCTCGGCGGTGATCAAGGCTGATACGACGTCATCGCCGAGGTTGTGGCGACGGTGCTCAATCACCTCGACAAGGTGCGGGATCAGCTGTTCGATGGCGGCGTCCGCTGCGTCGAAGTCGTCGAGCGTGGCGGTTGGTTCCAGCGTGGCCGTCAGCGCCTGCGACCAGTCGCGCATGTCGTCAGCGCGGTCCATCGGCATGTCGAGCATGGTCGAGATGACCCGGAACGGCACTGGGAATGCAAGCTCATCGATGAGTTCCATCGACCCGCGTTCAGCGGCCGTGTCGAGAATGTCGTCGACCATCGTTTCAGTTGCGGCGCGTAATTGATCGATGGCACGTGGGGTGAAGGCCTGGGTGACGAGCCGGCGTAGGCGCGTGTGGTCAGGTGGGTCCAGGTTCAGAATCGATTTCGCGGCATTTGCTTCTTCATCAGTGCCGCGACGCTGCCGCCGTCGCGCGGTGATCGGGTCGTCATCAACGGGGCGTGCGCTGCTGGATTCGATATCACGGCTGTAGCCGGGATCGCGCAGTACTCGGTGCACGTCGTCGTAACGGGTCAGCACGACCGACCAGTCGTCTACCCGATGCACCGGGTCGGCCGCGCGGAGGGCGGCGTAGAAGGGGTATGGGTCGGCACGGAACTCGGCCAAGTGCGGGGCCCAACGGGCGGGGGCGCTCATGCCGGATCCATCAAGTCGATGACGGGGGTCCATTCGTATGCCTCGTCATCTCGGCCGGCCCAGACAACCCATTGTGCGCCGTTACGTCGCTCGGCGAGGGCGCGCATCATGGTGGTGGCGACCTGCTCTGGTTGCATGATCGGCAACCCGAGGGTGCGAATCATGTCCTTGGCGTCATCAGCAAGAATGTTTGTGTCCGCAAAACCAGGGCACACAGCCGAGATATGCACATCGATGGGTTCCGGGTGTTGGTCGATGGCCGCGGCCATCG
>RFST01000066.1 GCA_009923855.1 Actinomycetota bacterium | reverse complement strand
ATCGGCGCGATGGGGCGTCACCTCGAACGGGTGCGGCTGACGGCGATGTTGGTGCAGCGCACGATCGCCGACGGTGGTGTGGATCCGTTCCCCGATCCGGGTTCGCCGATGTCATGGCGCATCGAGACGGCGTTGGCGACCGCCGAGAGTTTGGTGGCCTATCGTCGTCGCTATCGCAGCGAGGTCGAATCTGCGGCTGCGACACGTCTGTTGGTGCGCGACGAGTCCAACCCGCGTTCAGTTGCCGCTGGTCTTGCTCAGTTGCGTGCTCGGTCGGTGGAGATGGACTGGCCGACAGGCGTCGGGCTGTGTGACGACGCGGAGGCCCTGTTGCGCCGCCCGTTGCCCGAGGCCTTGAACGGGGTGTTGGGCATCGTCGATGCGCTGTCGACCGAGGTGGTGCACCGCTGGTTCTCCGCTCCGACCGACCCGGTGCGAATGGCACCCAGTTCGGTCATGGTGACCCGTCAGGGACGGATGCCATGACGCTCTACCTCGTGACCCATCGCACCCTGTATCGCTATGGGGCGCGCGTATCGGACGGCTACTCGGTGGCGACGCTGATGCCCCGGTCGACCCCACATCAAACGGTGTTGTCCACGGGCGTGGTTGTCGACCCGGCACCTGATGAACGCGATGAACGCACCGATCAGTTCGGCAATCAGGTGATTCACGTCGGTCTACATCACCCCCACGACCAACTCGAGGTGCTGGCGACGAGTCGTGTTGAGGTGCACGATGTTGACGAGCCCGCCCCCGACAGCGGATGGCGAGAACTGGTTGCCCGTATCGACACACTCGAGGCTGATGCCGCGCTGGATGTGCGGCCGTTTCGGGCATCGTCGGGTTTCATGACTCAGGGCGTCGATCCCATGGCGTTGCGATCGCTTGCACAGGAGCACTTCGGTGACGGTGTGGGGGTGCTCGATGCGGTGGCCTCGTTGTCGCATCACATCTACACCACATTCGAATTCGACCCGTCGTTTTCGCAGGTGGCGACCCCTCTCGGCGATGTGATCGCGGCTCGCCGGGGTGTGTGCCAGGACTTTGCCCATCTCATGGTTGGCGCACTGCGATCGATGGGGCTCGCTGCTCGGTACGTGAGTGGGTATATCGAGACCGAATCCCCCGAGGGCATGGCACGCATGGTGGGCGCCGATGCCTCCCATGCCTGGTGTTCGGTGTGGGCGGGCGATGCCGGCTGGGTCGATGTCGACCCCACCAACGACCATATGCCCGCCCGACGGCACGTCACCGTGGGCTGGGGACGTGACTATGCCGATGTGGCGCCGGTTCGTGGCGTGGTCATTGGGCCGTCGGTTGGCCAGACGCTCGAAGTGGCTGTCGACATGGTGCGCCTCGCTGACGATTGCTGACCGCCGACAGTCGTCGGGGGTGGCGATCAGCGACGCTTTGCGCGTGCGGCCTGCTCGCGTCGGGCGGCTGCTTCGGCTTGTTTGCGTGCTTTTGCTTCGCGACGACGGGCTTTGAGTTCCTCGCGCTCGGCGTCGTCGGTGGGTGCGTCGCGGCGTTCGGGGATGATCGAACGTTCCTCGCTTGGCGGCAATGCCAGCACCTCATCGGTCTTCAAGATGTCGCGTATGATCGCCGCGGCTGGTGCTTCTCCTGCGACGGTCGACGCGAGCATGATGCGCGTGCAGGCCACGCCGTGCCGTTCCACTAGGCCAGGTAGGACCTCGTTCAGGTCATCGGTGGAGGGATGATCGGCGTTGTCGCCCAACTGCTCGATGCAGTCGGCAAGGCAGGCGTCGCTGAGCACGAGGGCAATCGCTTCCATCGTCCCGTCGAGGCGTCCCCGGCTGATCGCATCGCGCAGATGGTCAGCGTCGTGCTCGGGGCCGGCAACCTCGGTGAGTGCGTCGGTGTGCTCTTCATCGAGGGCGGCAACGAGGGCGACCAAGGTGTCGTCGTCGGCGAGTTGCAGCGTGCGGTCGAGCAGGCCGAGCGTCTGGAGGCGGGATTTCACCTGATTCACGCTGGAGACGCTATCGGCACTGCGCTCGGCGCCGTCCCCAACCCGCTGAGGGTGGCCGGCTAATGGGTGCGGGGTCTATGCTCGCGGGGTCCGCATGGAACCGCTTGCAGGTGGGTCCGACAGATGCCGCATACGCGGCCGAGGGGGTGCTCCCGACACATGGCGACCGTCACGCTGGAGAACGTCAACAAGGTCTACGACAATGGCTTCCAAGCCATCTACGACCTATCGCTCGACATTGTCGACGGGGAGTTCCTTGTGCTGGTTGGCCCATCAGGTTGCGGCAAGTCGACCGCGTTGCGCATGATCGCCGGTCTCGAGGAGATCACCTCTGGCGAGATGCGCATCGGTGATCGCGTGGTCAACGACGTCGAGCCAAAAGACCGTGACATCGCGATGGTGTTCCAGAACTACGCGTTGTACCCGCACATGAGCGTGGCCGAGAACATCGGGTTCGCGTTGAAGCTCGCCAAGGTGCCCAAGGAAGAAATCACCGAGCGGGTGAATCGCGCCGCAGAGATTTTGGAGTTGACCACCTACCTCGATCGCAAGCCCGGCCAGTTGTCGGGTGGTCAGCGTCAGCGCGTGGCGATGGGTCGCGCCATCGTGCGCCAGCCGGCCGCGTTCTTGATGGATGAACCGCTGTCGAACCTCGATGCGAAGCTGCGCGTGCAGATGCGCGCCGAGATTGCCAGCCTCCAACGTGAACTCGGTGTCACCACGTTCTATGTCACCCACGATCAGGTCGAGGCAATGACGACGGGCGACCGGGTGGCCGTGATCAAAGACGGCGTACTGCAACAGGTTGACACTCCACAGAACCTGTACGACAACCTGGTGAACGTGTTCGTCGCCGCCTTTATCGGCTCGCCGTCGATGAACCTGTTCGACGCCACCGTGCACATCGGTGATAACGGAGGCTCGATCACCCTGGGGTCGCACACGCTGGCGTTGTCGGCAGCCGCTATTGCTGCCCGCCCGGGTCTGCGCGCCTACGACGGCCGCCAAGTGGTTGTTGGGGTACGCCCGGAGGATCTTGAAGATGCAACCCAGGCCCCCGACGCACCCGCCGATCAGCGGTTGTCGGCTCCGGTGCGCCTCATCGAGGCGTTGGGTTCAGAGATCATGGTGCACATGTCGATCGATGCGCCCACCGTCGACTCGGGCGACCCGGATGCCCCGGAAGAACTTCCCGGTGAGGGCCAGGCCAACGCGGTGGGTCGTTTCAATCCGCGCAGCGCTGTACTCGCTGGGCAGACGGCTGAGGTGGCGGTGGCCACCGACAATCTGCACTTCTTCGACGCCGAGACCCGGCTCGCGATCCGCGACTGAGCGCCGCGCGGCTCAGGCCGTGGCAGGGCTGTGCTGCCAGCGCGGCTTGAGCGGCGCGTGATCGATGCGGTGCAGCACGTGCTTGGCGAACAGGTCGCATTCGGCGCGATGGGTGTATCCCGACAAGATGAACGCGTCGACACCGACCTCGCGGTAGGCCTGCAGTTTCGCCAGCACCTGGTCGGGATCGCCCACGATGGCGGCGCCGGCACCTGAACGGGCACGGCCGACACCGGTCCAGAGGTGGTCTTCGGCGTAGCCGTCATCGCTGGCTTCATCGCGCAGCTGGGCCTGGCGAGCCACTCCCACCGATGCCGCGTCGAGGGAACGATTGCGGATGGCGTCGCCGGTGTCGGCGTCGAGTTGAGATACCAATCGTTCGGCCGCGGCACGAGCCTCGGTTTCTGTGTCGCGGACGATCACATGTGCGCGCAGCCCACAGAGGATGTCGCGGTTGTATCCGGCGGCCCGGTCGCGCATTTCAGTCACGGTGGCGCCCACCGACGCCACCGTGTCGGGCCAGGTGAGGAAGACGTCAGCCTCAGCTGCGGCCACATCTTTCGCGGCGTCGGAGAAACCACCGAAATAGAACGGCGGGCACCGGCCATCGACGGTGCGTGCACGTGGCGGGTCGAGCTCGAGGTGGACGAAGTCGCCGTCGATCGAAATCGATTCGCCGTCGAGCAGGCGTCGCAGGGTCTGCATCCATTCACGGGTGCGCTGATAGCGCGGGCCCGAATCGAGGGTCTCGCCGGGAATGTCGGATGAGATGATGTTCACGGTGAGTCGCCCATTGGCGAACTGGTCGATGGAGGCCAACTGCCGAGCCAACTGGGGCAGCCACATCTCGCCCATGCGCACCGCAAGCAACAAGTTGATGTTCTCGGTGTGGGTCGCGATGGCTGCAGCGAACGCGGTCGAGTCGATGCCCAGGGTGTAGCCCGATGGCAACAGCACATTGTCGAATCCGTTGCGATCGGCTGCGGTCACGATGTCGCGGCAGTGATCCCAACTCGAGGCCAGTGCCGGGTTGGGCATGCCGAGGAATTCGTAGTCGTCATCGCACAGGGCGCTGAACCAGGAGATCTCAACGGGGGTCGTCATGGCAGGGGCTGTCCTTCTGATGCCTGGATGATGGAATACACGTCACCGCGGTCGAGGGTGACGCGGGTGGCGTCGAGTGACGCCGCGATGCGCTCGGGCTGTTGGGTGCCGATGATCGCCACCGGCTGCGCCGGGTGGGCCAGCACGAAGGCGAGGGCAACTGTGGCGCGATTGACACCTTCACGCGCAGCGATTGCGTCGAGGGTCTCGATGAGTTCGTCGGGTAGGCCGTCGCCGGTGGCCAAGCGTCCTCCGGCGAGGGGGCTCCACGCCAGCGGTACGATGCCGTCGCGCATGCACAGGTCGAAGGTGCCGTCGCGCATCGGTGCGAGATGAGCGGCCGAATACTCGGGTTGGGTGCTGACCACTGGTAGCTCGCTGTGTGCTGCGAGGGCTTCGGTTTGGGCGACGGTGAAGTTCGAGACACCGATCGCACGAATCTTGCCCTCATCGTGCAGGGCGCCC
This sequence comes from Actinomycetota bacterium, assembly GCA_009923855.1. GTDB lineage: Bacteria > Actinomycetota > Acidimicrobiia > Acidimicrobiales > Ilumatobacteraceae > Casp-actino5. The sequence continues at coordinate 4,273 of RFST01000066.1, read as the reverse complement.
AGGGTGGCGGCAAGTTCGGCGGGATGCGTGTACATGTCGGGACGGTGGATCTGGTAGAGGTCGATCGTGTCGACGCCGAGCCGGCGCAGCGAATCCTCGCAGGCGGCGCGAAGACCAGCGGCCGACGAGTCGTATGGGGTGGGTGGCCGGATCCCGCCCTTGGTGGCCAACACCATGCGGTCGCGCAACGCCGGTGCGTCGGCGAGCACTTCGCCCAAGGCCGACTCGACAGTGCCGAACCCGGTGCCGTTCCAGTCGAGGCCGTACACATCCGCGGTGTCGATCAGGTTCATGCCGGCGTCGAGCGCTGCTTCGACGAGAGCGCGGCGTTCCGCAAGGTCGCTGCCGGTGAAACGCCACATCCCGTAGGCGATGGGGCCGATCTCGCCGAGTCCGCCGAGTCGTCGGGGTGCTGCATTCACGAGTGTCATCGGTTCTCCACGCTATGCCGACGTGACGCGTCGGCTGGCGCGCCGCCGTTCAGTCTGTCAGCGATCAGGCCGAGTGCACAGGCCCGGTGGTACCCCGCTCCACCAGGCGGGTCGGCAGCACCATACGATCGACCACATGGACATCATCGTTGTGTTCGGAGTCGACACGAGCGATCAGCTGTCGGGCGGCGGATACGCCAACAGCACTGGGATCCTGCGCCACCGTGGTCAGTTCAAACAGTGCAGCGAGTTCGTGGTCGTCGACACCGAGTAGCGAGATATCACCGGGAATATCCAGCCCGGCTCGTTCTGCCGCGCGTCGTGCACCGAAGGCCATCTCGTCGCTCAGGGCGAATACGGCGGTGGGCGGGTTCGACATGGCCAGCAGGGACGTCATTGCTCCCGCGCCGCCACCGACAGAGAAGTTGCCATCGGCGAAGAGATGGGGGTCATGGTCGATACCAGCATCGGCGAGTGCGGTTCGAAAGCCGCTGGCGCGTAGTTCGGGCACGGCAAAGCGGAACGGTTCAGTGCGCATCGAGCCGATGAGTCCGATGCGGGTATGACCCAATTCGATCAGGTGCTGTGCCGCCATGTCGCCCACTGCGGCGTCGTCGATTCCGACCGTGCAGAAGCCACCGGTCGCAGCGCCCACCGACACCACCTCAATTCCCGCCGTGCGGAATGCGGCGACGTTGGTATCGGTGAGCGCATAGTCCACCATGATCAAGCCGTCGACGCGGCGCTGCAGGGTTGGCGCATCATCGGCGAGATCACCCAGACGTTCTGCGGAGCCCGCCGACTGCACCACGAGATCGAATCCAGCTTCGGTGCACACAGCTTCGACACCGGCGACGACCTGGGCGAAGTACCAACCGCCAAGGAGTGGTACCACGCATCCAATGGTGCGTGAGCGCCCGGTGGCAAGGCGCGTTGCCATCGGGTCGGCGACGTACTGAAGGTCCGACGCCACGGCCGTGATGTGAGCGCGGGTGGACATGGCCACGTTCGGTAGGCCACGTAACGCCCGGCTCACGGTGGCAACCGACACCCCCGCAGCCGCAGCGACATCTTCGATTGTGACGCGTGTGCGTTCCAGCGGGATAACGGTACTCCGCAGATGGTCAGCGCTTGGGGTCAGGCAGCAACGTGCGTCAGGTGCGCTTCACCCATTTTGATTCTGCGCTCACATCGGCCACATCACCGCCGGCGTCTGCCCAACCGTTGAACCCAACGGTGAGGTGAGCCACGTTGGTGTAGCCGATGTCCATCAGCACCGAGGTGGCCAATGCTGACCGCTGACCACCGGCGCAGTACAACACATAGCGCTGATCGAACTGGTACATGTCGCGGTAATACGGGCTGTCGGGATCGAACCAGAATTCGAGCATCCCGCGTGGTGCGGACACCGCCGATGCGATCGCGCCCTTCTCGAGCCGTTCACGGAAATCGCGGATGTCGATCACTGTGCAGGTGCCCGCAGCGATTTCGGCCTGCAACTCGGCCACAGAGAGTTCTTCGATGCGCTCTTTGGCTTCGCGCACCATGTCGGTCACTGAACGTCGCATGAGCGCACCATATCCACCTCTGTGGGTTGCCTGGGAGTCGCGGTGGCGGTCGTGTGCGGTGTGCCGGGTCCGTGTCGGCGAGCACGAGAGGCGTCAAGCACGGCGGTGTTCCACACTGTGGCAATGGAGACATTGATGAGAGCACGCGCGCTGGTGGTCGGTGGAACCGGAGGTCTGGGTCAGGCCATCACTGCGCGACTGGCGGCCGATGGTGCACAGGTGGTGACCGTGTCGCGCGCCGCTGCCGAGGTACCGGGCGCTGTTGGTCATGTTGTCGGTGACGTCACCGTGGCTGCTGATCGCGACCGGATGATCGATGAGTCGGCGGCCATCCTGGGCGGCCTTGATGTGGTGATTCTGGCCTCTGGTGTGGTCGGGTTCGCACCCGCTGCCACGCAGCGCAGCGATGACCTCGCGGCCTTGATCGACGCTGATCTCACGGGACCGTTGGCACTGCTCGGGCTGGCCGCTGCCGCGGTGGACGATGGTGGTGCCATTGTGGTGATCACTGGTGCGATCGTCGACGGGCCGATTCCGGGTACCAGTGCCTATGCCGCGGCGAAAGCCGGTCTGTCATCGGCAGCGAAGGTGGTGGCGCGTGAGGTGCGGCCTCGGGGTATCACGGTGATCGATGCGCGTCCTCCACACACCGAAACAGGGTTGGCATCGAGAGCGATATTCGGTGAGGCACCGGCATTCCGCGAGGGTGCAGCACCGGAGGCGGTGGCCGATCGGATCGTGGCTGCGGTGCTGACCTCCGAACGTGAGTTGCCACCTGCGGCGTTCGGGTCGTGACCTGGCCACGCGAGATCGAACTGGCGCCTGAGGCTGCTGCGTCGATCAATCAGATTCTTGGCATTGTGATCGATGCAGCGATGGGCGGGTGGACACCCGAGGGTGACCCGCTTCTCGGGTGGAACTTCGACCTGAGCGAGGTGGTGGCACTGGAGGCGCGCCTGAGCGAGGTGTTCACTCCCGATCAACTCAGCTCCGGTGGTGGTGAGGCCCACGTGCTCGACCTGCATATCGAGGAGGTCGCATTGGTGCTGCACGGCATGGCGTACACCGAGGTGATGTCTGCTGATTACCCCTGGATCGACATGGTGCGGTGGACGTCTGATTTTGTGGCCGGCGAATTGCGTCCGCTGTGGACCGAACAGGAATGGGTCGACTTCAGCGCTGTGGGGTGAGTTGCCGGCTCGTTGTTATGCCGGGTTCAACTCCCTGCGGCCTCGACGGCGGCGAGCGGTGAACCAGCAATGATTCCGTCGGCACCCATATCGAACATTGATTGGTAGAAGTCGGGATTCTCCTGACTCGCGCCGTTCGGCCACACCCAGACGTCGTAGCCCTCGTCGTGGGCGCGTGTCGTGAGGTCGGGGCTCATGACCTCGATCCCGGTGTACTCGGGCGGGACCTGGAGCACGAGATCAGACGGGTGCAATTCGCCACTGGCGAGGAACCACTGGGTGAGCGCGTTGAGGCCGGGGCTGGTGGCCACGTCCGGTGCCAGATCGCGGAATGCGGCAACCACGTCGTCGTTGAATGATGTGACGATCACCGAGTCGGTGCGATCGAGTTCATCGATCAGGCGCGCCAGTTCGGCAGCGGCTGCAATTCCGGTGGAGGGGTCCGCTTCGCCGTCGGCCCCGCGCTGCACCTTGATTTCGATGTCGAGTGGGTGATCCGGGTAGGCGGTGGCGATATCGACGAATCGCGCCACGGCGAAGTCGTCGCGCATGAACCCTTCTGGCGCGGTGGTGTCACCAGTACGCACACCCCGCAGTGGGTAGGCCGATGCGTCGTCGTCGCGGCAGGGCCAGCATCCCGGTTGATACCACCAGGCATTGTCGAGCGCGGCGATCTCGGCGTAGGTCATGTCGCGCACCGCGCCGACAACGCCGGTGGTGCCCTCGGTGGTGTCGTCATGGTGCACGATGAGCACGCCGTCGCCGGTGAGCTGTACATCCATCTCCAACATGTCCACACCGGCAAGAGCGGACCTGGCGTAGGCGTATGGGGTGGAATGCGGCAGTTCTTGATCGCCGCCCGCATGAGCGATGATCAGCGGCCGTTCGAGCGCCAACAGTTCGGTGATCGTGCGCGCGGCAGGTGCGGGAATGTCGGTGGGGACGGTGATGGTGAGCTCGCTGGCTGGCACCTCGGTGGTGGTTGTCGTGTCGGGCGGTGCTGTCGTGGTGGCTGCCACGGTGCTGGGCACGGTGGTGGCGAGCACGGTCGTTGCCGGTGCTGAGGTGGTCTGGCTGGCATCGG
>RFST01000065.1 GCA_009923855.1 Actinomycetota bacterium | reverse complement strand
AGTTCGACGTGAAGAAGTTGAGCACGACCCAAGAGCCCTTCCGGCGCGACAGTTCGAACACCCGCCCATCGCCATAGGTTCCGGTGGCTGCAGGCGCGGGCCGGTCGAGCAACGTCGTGGCTGCGGACGACCCGGTCTCGGGTTCTGCACGCACCAACACCCACATGAACGCCGCCATCACCACCGCGACCACACCGACGATGAGGGGTGCGACGCGTCGGCGTGCGGGGGCGGCGTCGGGGTCGAGATCCACTTCAGACACGAACCGTCTCTCCGACCGGGGCCGAGGTCGGGTCTGTCGGGCGACGCTGACGCGTGGGCGGCACCGCCGCCAACACCGTGCCCACCGCCATCAGCGCCCCACCGATCCAAAGCCACAAGACGAGCGGCTTAACGAACACGCGGAGGGCCACTTCATCCGCACCGACGTCAGGCGGATTGGTGCCATCGATGGTCAGGTAGAGATCCTTGGCAAACATCGTGTGCACACTTGGCGTGCCGACGGTCATCCCCTGCGCGAGGTAGGTCGTGACCGCGGGGGCATAGACCTGGTCACCATCGATCAACACGTCGGCACGCGTGGCGTCCACACGCTCATCGATCTCGTTGACAACGTCGATCAACCGGAAGGTATGCCCCGCCCATTCCACATCGCTGTCACGATCGATCACCAACGTGGCTGAGTGGGTATACGCGTTTGACGCGGCAAGCGCCACCGCGATCAGGATCACGCCGAGATGCACGAACATGCCCCCGTTGGCACGGCCCACCAATCCGCGCCAGCCCTGCCGGCGGGTGGCGAGCACGATTTGGCGACCAGCAGCTCCGCCGGCGAAACCGCCGAGCACAAATGCGGCAAGTGGCGCCCATCCACGTGCGCCTACCAACAGCGACGCAACGCCAGCGCCCACGCCGCACCATGCCGGCCAGAACAGCCGGTCCGCAAGAACCTCACCGGCGGCTTTGCGCCACGGCAGAACCGGGGCGACCGCCATCAAGAACAGCAGCGTCAGCCCGATCGGCATCGACAGTCGATCGAAATAGGGCGCACCGACCACGGTCTGGCGGTCCTGTAAAGCCTCGATCAGCAGGGGGAAGACCGTGCCGAGCAGCACGATGAACGTGAACAGTGTGAACACCACGTTGTTCGCGAGGAACGCCCCCTCGCGCGACACCGGCGAATCGATCGCTCCCGGGGCGCGCAGCAGGTCACCTCGCCATGCGATCAGCGCCAACGACACCACGACCACGACCGCGAAGAACCCCAGCAGGTATCCCCCGACGCTGCCCGCCGAGAACGCGTGCACGCTCGAAATCACGCCAGAACGGGTCAAGAAGGTGCCCAGGATCGTGAGCGAGAAAGTGGCCACGAGCAGGCTCAGGTTCCACACGCGCAACATGCCCCGTCGCTGCTGCACCAAGACCGAGTGGATGTAGGCCGTGCCGGTCAGCCACGGCAGCAAGCTGGCGTTCTCGACCGGGTCCCATCCCCAGACACCACCCCACGACAACACCTCATAGGCCCACCATCCGCCGAGAAGGATGCCGATGGTCAAAAAACCCCACGAGAACAAGGCCCAACGCCGGGTCTCGAGAAGCCAACCCTCGCCAACGCGACCGGTGATCAACGCGGCGATCGCGAAGGCGAAGGGAACCGTGAAACCCACGTAGCCGAGATACAGGATCTGCGGGTGAAACAGGGTGAGGATGTGGTTCTGCAGCAGTGGGTTCGGGCCTGGACCGTCGAAACCGACCGGCACTGTTGCTCCCGAGGCAAACGGCGACGCTGGGCCGAATCCGAGTAGCGCAAAGAACGTGACCACGGTGTACAGCACCACCATGGCCCAGCCGACCAACGGGTCCGCACTGCGGCGCCTGAAGCGCGCCGACACCGCTGCAGTGAACCCCGCGAGCACCAGTAGCCAGAGCAGGATCGACCCTTCGAGCGCCGACCACATCGCGGCGATGTTGTAGAGCAGAGGCGTGGCCGACGATCCGACCTCTTGGATGTAGGCGATGGAGTAGTCACGACGAAACAGCGCGATCTGCATCATCACGGTCGCAAGAACCGCTCCTCCGAGGATTACCCATGCGTACACGTTGCCGCGGCGGAGGGTGCGCTGATCGCCTCCGACGATCGCCACCCCGGTGGCCAATGCACCAACCGCACCGCCGACGAGCATCACCAGCAGCCCGGCGCTGCCGAGCGCTGCGGTCACGCCGACGGCGAGCACGCCGACTCCTCGGCGGCGGTGAGGCGTTCATCGTTGACGCTCACGTATTCGTCGGAGTGTTTGACCTCCACCCGGTCGCCGAGGAACACCTCGGTATCGGAGTCGAATACGCCATGCACGACCACCGGGATGCACTCGTTGAAGATGCCTCCTGGTTCGCCCGCGTATCGCACGGCAACCGACACGCCCTCGAACTCGATGTCGAACTCGGTTCGTGTGGTCGATGCGACCACCGAGCCTTCGGCGACGGTGCCTTGGAGGCGCAGTCGACGATCCGCGTCGCATCCATCGCGCACGCCCACCTCGTCAACATTGCAGTAGTAGTCGACGGCGGTACGCAGATTGCTGAGTACCCACCCGCCAAAACCCACAACGGCAATCAGGACCAGAATCGGCCCAATCCGCCGGCGTCGACGCGACGGCATCGGCTCAGCCGGACGTGGCGTGAGATCGGGCATATCGGTCGTCACAACCAGTACTTCTCCTCGTCGGGGACCCGGTGCGACAGCGAACGGGCGCGGCGCAACATACGCCCAGCAACCACCGCGATCGCCCCGAAGGTCAGCAGATACGACCCAATGATGAACTCGATGCTCTCCATCAGTTCTGACCACCCGCTGGTACTTCAGCAGCGCGCTCAGCGAGCGCCTCGTCCAAAGAGCGCTCCTCGACGAGGGCTGCGAGCGCCATCACCCGGGCGCGATGCAGCACGAACCACACGAACCACAGGGTGAACGCAATGACCCCGACAAACAGCGTGAACAACATCAAGCCGTCGATATCAACATCAAGGTCGGTGTCGAGCACCGTTGCCTCTTGATGCAAACTCCGCCACAGCCGGACACTCCAGTGCACCAACGGGATCTCCGCCACGGCGACCACACCCACAACCGCAGACCGGCGCGCGCGCTGTTCAGGTGACCCCTCCAGCCCGCGAACCGCCAGGTACCCGATGTAGGTGATGAACAACAGCGCGGTCGTGGTGAGACGTGCATCCCACTGCCAATAGACACCCCACGTGATGCGTCCCCACAACATGCCGCTCACCAACGTGACGGCCATGAACACGACGCCGATCTCTGCCGACGCCCCAGCCACCCGGTCCACCCCAGGCACTCGGCCACGTGCGACCAGCACCCACACCGAGCAGATGGCCGTGACGATGAACGCGAGGTACGCGAGCCATACCGACGGCACATGGACATACATGATCCGCACGGCGTCACCTTGGGCAACATCGGCTGGCGACAGCACCAAGCCGAACAGGCTCAGCCATGCCGACATCACGATGGCGGCGATGCCGATCACCCGTGTGGCACGGGTGCCGGTGCTGCGAGAGGTGGTGGGGGTCGTCATGTCGTGCACATCGCTCAGTCCCTAATCGCCGACCCGAACGTCAGCGCACCGACGACAGCCGACGCAACGGCAACAACAGCCAGCAGGCCCACCCAGGGCCAGCCGTCCGCAACCGCCGTCCCACCGGTGCCGAGAGCCGCTTCCACGGCTCGGGTGGCCCCGATCAGAACCGGCGACACCACCGGAACGACGAGCAGCGGGAGCAATGTCTCCCGACCCGACACACCGGCGGCGAGGCCTGCATAGATGGTACCTGTGGCAGCGAGCGCGCACGTTGCGCAGATCGCAGATGTGACGAGGACCACGACGCCGCCTGCGGGTGGGTCGAGGTCGTACAGAATCAGTGCGGCCAGCACCATGACCGCGGCAAGAGCAAACAACTGCACCGCGAGAGCGGTGGCCTTCCCCAGGAAAATTCCCACCGGGTCGACACCGGCCACCCGCAACGCCTCAAGAGCACCATCGGCTGACTCGATCGCGAAGGCGCGCTGGGCACACAGCAGGAGCGAAAACATCACGGTGAGCCACACCAATCCGGGAGCGAGCCGGCCCAGGGCTCCGGTGTCGTCAACGGCGAAGGCAAACAGCACCATGTTGACCGCAGCGAACGGAATGACCTGGTTCGTCACCACACGGGCACGCCATTCGATACGCAGATCGCGCGCGGCGATCATGCGGGCAGTGGCCACAACGCCCGGAGGTGTGCTCATCGCCGTACCTCACGCGATACACGGCCCGCGACAAGATCCACACCGTGGTCAACCATGGCGTCGACCCGGTCGAGGTCATGGCTCGACAACATGACCGTTGCCCCCGCGTCGGCCCCAGCCCGCAACAGACGATCGAGCTGGTCGCGGGCGTCGACATCGAGGCCGGTATGCGGCTCGTCGAGCAGCCAGAGTTCACACCGTCGCGCGACAAGGCCAGCGAGCGCAACACGGCGACGCTGACCAGCCGACAGGTGCCGCACCCGCACATCGCGGAGCCGGTCACTGATCTCCATGGCCGCCATCGCCGCGTCGACATCATCGCGACCTGCCCCCACCGTGGACGCCCAGAACGTCACATTCTCCAACGCGGTCAAGTCGTCGTAGAGACCGTTCGAGTGACCGAGATAGCCAACACGACGCCGCAATGGTGCGGGGTCATCGGCGACGTCGACACCCAACACGCGCGCCGTGCCGCGATCGGGTCGCAGCAGCCCCGCACAGAGGCGCAGCACCGTTGTTTTGCCAGCCCCATTGGGTCCTCGCAGACCCACCAATGTGCCGCGGCGTACATCCAGATCCACCCCGGCCAGAGCTGGAAAGGCACCCATGACCACGACCGCGGCCTCGAGGACGACGGCCGCGTCGGTCGATCCGTGGTCACGGTCGGGTGTCGTCGGACGATCAGCGGTCATGAACGGGGTCACGCTAACGGCCTCGGTAGCGTGACGTCGTGCCACCCATCGACAATGAACAACCCGTCGATGGCGCCGGGAACCACCAGCGATCACGGTTGCGCGAACAGTTGTCGTACATGCATCGCACCGGGCCCACCCGTCGGTGGGCCCGCTGGTGGCGCCACCGTATCAACACCGTGCGCCAGCATCGTCGTGCCCGATGGGATCGGCCACCCGAACCCCATGACTGGCGATGGGGCATTGGTCTACTCGGACGCGGACTTGTTCTGGCCGGCCTCGCCATGCTCGGTTTCGTTGTCTATCAACTGTGGGGCACCGGGCTGCAGACGGCGGCCGCCCAACGCGATCTCGATGCGCGCTTCAGTGCACTCATTGCCGAAACTCCTGCTGCACCGATTGCCGACACTCCCAGCACCACTGCCGTCGCTCCCACGACGACCGTCGCCAACCCGGCGTCCACAACCACCGTCGTCGAGAACTCCACCACCACGACCACCACCATTGCCCCGACCGTCTGGCCCGCTGACGCAGGTATCGAGATCGGTGACCCGATCGCACGGATCGAGATGCCTGCGCTCGGCACCGACCACATCGTGGTTGCTGGCGTCGGTGTCGACGAACTGCAACAGGGTCCCGGGCATTTCCCCGATACGCCGTTGCCCGGCCAGTTCGGCAACGCCGCCATCGCCGGGCATCGCACAACATATGGTCAGCCCTTCCACGACGTCGATCGCCTCTCCGAAGGTGATGACATCGTGATCACGACGCCGGCCGGGCGTTTCGTGTACCTCGTGACCGGCACCCGCATCGTCGAACCCACCGACTATTACGTGGTGGCGACAGATGACCCCACCACCGCTGTACTCACGCTCACCTCATGCCACCCGAAATGGTCAGCTGCTCAACGCATCATCGTTAGCGCAACCCTTGACCCGACCCGCTCCGACACCCCGACATCGCCCACCGGCTACGCGGCCGAACCAGAAGCACCACCAGCGGCGCTCCCGGCTGCAGATGTATCCACGACGGTTGCCGCCATCGACACCGAAAGCGACACCACCGCGGCATCTGGCTCAGCGGCACCAACGCCCACCACGGTCACTCCGACCACGACCGTCGTCGTGCCGGAACAACCACTGGCCAGCGACGCCGCGTTCTCACGGGGTTGGTTCCACGACCCCGACGCCATTGGTTCGGTGGCGATCTGGGCGACCGTGCTGATCGCGATTGCTGTCGCAGCGTCACGACTGAACCGACGGTTCCGCACCCTCGCCGCAGGCACCCTGCCAGCGCTGATCCCCTTCGCCTTCGCGCTGTACCGGTTTTACGCCGAGGTCAATCGACTGCTGCCACCGAACCTGTGACTTGGCCTCATCGCCCGGTGAAGCGAGCCGGCCGCTTCTCGAGGAAGGCAGCGCGTCCCTCGGCGGCATCTGCCGACGCCCATACCTCGTCACGCAGTGCCGCAGTGTCGACAGCGGTCGCGCCGCGACGGGTGGCCGCCCGGAGCATCTCACGATGAGTGCGAATGGACAGCGGCGCCAACTGCGCAATCTGCTCGGCCCACATATGAGCATCGTCCACAATCGCCCCTGACTCGCCGAGCCGCTGCACGACCCCCGCGGAATACGCCACGGTGGCGTCAACCTGCTCTGCAGCGATCAGCATCGAACGCGCCAAACCCATGCCGAATTCGTCAACCACCCGATCGACCGTCCACTGGTCGACGGCAAGGCCGAGACGCGCAGCAGGTATTCCAAACACCGACGAACGAGAGGCAATCCGTAGGTCACACACCGCCACGAGTTGAGTTCCCGCTCCGAGGGCCGGCCCATCGACGGCGGCAATGATCGGAACTTGCGCACCGGCCATGGCCCGCAGAACCCGTGAGAGGTGATCGTGGAATTCCTCCGATGTCACACCGGTGAGATCGGCCCCCGCGCAGAATGCCGGCGGGGATCCGCTCAGCACGACCACGCGATCGGTCGTCGGATCAAGCGCATCGAACGTCTCGCTGAGGGCGGCCAGAGTGGGGACGTCAACCGCGTTGCGGCGCTGCGGTCGATCGATGGTGATCGACACCACCGAGGGCGTGTGGCGTTCCACGCGTAACATGCGGGCACCCTATGGCCTCTGACCCCCACGCCAACGATCCCGTTCGCGCACGACGAGCCGTCGTGGCGCGGTGGACGCTTCTGGCGAACCGCGTCGGTTACCTGTTGCTTGCTGCTGCTGTCGCCGTGTTCGTCATCGGCGTGGCAGTCGGCTTCTCCTCGGGAGTTGCCACCACAGTGATCATCTTGCTCGTCGCGTCGTCGGTTCTGCTGGCTCCGTCCATCGTGCTCGGCTACGCAGTGAAAGCAGCCGAGCGCGACGACCGTGAAGCGGGACGCTGAGCACGACCGCGCGGCACCGGCGCGCCAGCACCTCATGCGCGGTATCACTCGACATGGTCTCGATCTGACGTCAGCAGCAATCGCGACGTAGCATCGACGGACGTGAGCACCACGCGACTCCCCGCGGATGAACGACGCGACCAACTGCTCGACGTCGCCCTTGAGGTGTTCGCCACCGCTGGTTTCCACGGCGCATCCATGAACGACGTTGCCGAAGCGGCCGGCGTCACGAAACCGGTGCTCTACCAGCATTTTGATTCGAAAAATGATCTCTTCGCGGCGCTCCTGGACGAGGTCGGCCGACGCATGCGCACCGCTATCGACAAGGCCACTGCCGATGCCGTCGACGGTAAGGACGCCACCATTCGGGGATTCCGTGCCTACTTCCGGTGGGTTGCTGCCGACCTCGACGGATTCCGACTGCTGTTCGGCGGAGCAGCGCGCCACGATGCCGCGTTCGCCGAGCAGGTGCGCGCCATCACCTCCGATGCCGCCACCGCTATCGCACCGTTAATTGCTGCCGACGTCGACGACGACACGCGACGCCTCATCGCTCACGGCCTTGTCGGCCTCGCCGAGGGATCCAGCAGGCGACTTCTCGCTCATGGCCAACCCTTTGACCCCGATGCTGTCGCCGAAACTGTGGCTGGGCTCGCCTGGGCCGGCCTTCGCTCACTTGATGCCGCGAACTGATCCTTCCGGTCGCCACTTCAGCGACCGATAGGTATCGACGAACCCACACGTGAGGAGTTCGTCGCGGAACCCCTCGTCGAAGTTCCCCACCGCGCCACCGTCGTGACGTCGAATCTCCAATGCCGCCGAACGGCTCGTGCCGGCGCGCGTGCCACTCAGATAGTCCGCAAGAGCGTTCGCCCACACCTGAGCTGGCGTCGACACATCGAAACGGATGAGGTGCCGCGACCGTCGGTCGAACCACACCACCGGCACACCGTCGACCAGAACCACGAGCGCCGACGGCGACCGCGTGGCGCGGCCGCTGTGGTCGGGCCATGCCAGTGCGGCCCCGAATGGCTGTGCCGGGTCGACAGCACTGAGCGCGACGACGACCCCGCCTCCGCCCGGAGGTTCGCGTAGCCGGTCGACGGCGTCGCGTACTGCGAACTGCGCTGCTCCAAGACCATCGACGAAGTATCCGCGGCGAACCTCTCCGCGATCTTCCAACTCGCACAGCAGTGGGTACACCGCGGCGTAGCCCCCTGGCACCTGCTCAGCAAGAACTGCCTCGCGCGTGACCACACCGTGGCGCCACAACAGATCGACCGCGCGCTGATGCAACACCGCAGTCGGGGCCACCGTTGCCTCGCCGGGCCGGCGCACCAGCGACCACCGTCCTGCGGCCGCTGGCGGGCCTTGACGGCTGATCGCTCCCGGGCGTGGCCGCAATGAGCGCGAGCGTGGTCCACTGCGCCGGGCCGCGCTCCGACCGGCTGCGGCGGTCCATGCGCGCACCACGGCGATGGAATCATTGGTGACCTCCCCCGCCCACACCAGATCCCACAACGCGGCCAACACCTGATCAGCCAGGGCATTGCTGACTACGGCTTGGAAGCTGCGGCTCTTCTTGAGCACGTCGCTGAGCCGGTAGCCATCGGGATCCAGGAACACATGGCTCTGGCCCAGGAGCAGGTCGAGTCCCGAGAGCATCAACCGGCCGCTCACTTCAGCCAGTTCGCTCAGCCGGAAGGTGAGATGGCCGGAGCTTTCACCCTTGGGGGCCACCACCAACCGCAGCTGGCTGCCGTTGAACAACAAACCCGCTTCAACGCCCGTTTCCCGCAGCAGGCGCTCCAACCGTTCT
>RFST01000064.1 GCA_009923855.1 Actinomycetota bacterium | reverse complement strand
CAAATGGTGGCCGACGTACCTCTCGGCGCACTGCTCTCGGGCGGGCTCGATTCATCGATGGTCGTAGCCCTGATGCAGAAATGCAGCACTCGCCCGGTGCGCACCACACGGTGCCCCAACCCGTATCGCTCAATATCTGCCGTCACTTGTGCCTCCGCCGCACCCTGCCCGCCGCACAACACCAGCATGACGTCGTCCTCGAGTTGTGTCATCGCCTCGAGCAGTCGGCCATGGCCTTTGTGTGGATGGGTGATCGCCGGGTACACGAGCAATGGCCGGTCCGTGGCTCCCATGTCGTGGCGCACACGCGCCACGGTCGCCTTATCAGACGCCAGCGGTTCCATCCCGTGCGGCACCACCACCACCCGGTCGGGATCGATGCCGTATGCCGCGCACACGTCATCAGCCACGTACGCGGTTGGGGTGCACACCACCGCGGCTCGGCGGACCGACTGGGGCATCATCGAGCGCAGGTACGTCAATCGTCCTCGCGAGAAGTACTCCGGCAGGTGACGGAACTGCAGGTCGTGCACGGTGACCACACGGGGCGTGGCCCCCCACAGCGGTGCCGTCCCGCCACCATGGTGCACGATGTCGGCCGATCGTGTGGTGTAGGCCAGCGGTCCGTGCTCGTACATGATGCGGGCCGCCCGACGCGCCACCGGCCATCGGGTAACCGACAGATGATGCACGCCGAGTTCGGGGCGAGCGGCCGCAAGATCGGCACCGAGATGCACGGTGAGATCCATGGGCACGTCGTCGGTGGCAACACGTGCCACGCCGACCAGTTGACGTACCAGATACTCCTCCGACCCGCCGACGCGACCCGGCGCACACCAGGTCAGATTCACGGCGACCTGCACGACATCATCATCGTGACGAGTCATCGCTGACCCTGCCTGGAACCGAGCTGCTGATACATCTGCACATGCGCGTCCGCACACGCCGCCCACGACATCGCCGATGCACGTGTGCGCCCCGCTGTGCTCAACGCTGCCCGGTCCGCCAGCGCCGCGACCAATCCATCGGCGATGGATGCCACGTTGTAGGGGTTGACCAGAACCGCCGCACCCCCGGCCACTTCCTCGGTGGCCGTTCCCTGGCTGGTCACCACCGGCGTTCCCGCCGCCATTGCCTCGAGCACGGGCAAACCGAATCCCTCGTCTTCACTGGGGTACGCCACCACCTGGGCCAGGTCGTAGAGCACCGTGAGATCGGCACGGCCGACCGCGCCGAGAAGCCGCACGCGTTCGCTGTCGATGGCGCCGAGTTCTTCGGCCACTCCTCCCCAACCGGCAGCTCCCGCAACGACGAGCGGTGGAAGGTCGTCACGTGAATGCACCGCAGCCACTAGGCGTGCCAGGTTCTTCCGCGGCTCCAATGTGGCCACAGCGAGAATCATCTCGGCGGGAAGATCGAAACGCGTGCGCACCCGCTCACGCTCCGCATCGGTCACCGCGACCTGGTCCACGCCCCAGCCGATGACGCGCACCCGGTCGGCCGACACGCCGGCTCGCACCACCTGGTCGGCCACGACGTGTGACGGGCACACCACGGCATCGCAGTCCACGGCACGCCGCACCGCACGGGTGAGGAGACGAGCACCATGACGGGTGAGCCGCTCTGGGTGATCCAAAAAGGCGACATCATGCAATGTGACCACTCGCGGTGCACGCGCGGGAGCGGGTATCTGCGCAGTCGCATGCGCCACGTCGACTGCGCCGGTGGCAGATTCGATGTTCGGCCACCCGATGCGGGTCCACGCCTCATAGAGCCATGGCCGCGCCAACGGCAGTGCATGCACCGGCATCGGCGGCACTGCCGCGGGCGGGCGTCGATGGCGGCCAGCGACCGGCACCATCTCCACGTCGTCGCGAGCCAACAACGCGTCGAGCAGTCGCAGCGTGGCCACCGCGGTGCCACCGGGCACCTCATGCCAGCACTGCTCAAGGGTGAACGCGACCCGAGGTGTGTTCATCGCGTCGCGACGGTGCTCACCGCTGCGTCAGTTCGGCGACCAGTTCACCGAGCGGGTCGAGGTAGTGACGCAGCGGAGCCCGGCCGGCGAGACGCCACGCACGGTTGTCGAGCACGCTGTTCGCCGGACGCGGAGCGGGCCGCGGCGGATCGAGATCGGCGGTCGCGATCGGGTGCACCATTGCGGGGTCACGACCCGCGGCCGCGACGATGTCGCGCACGAACCCGAACCACGACACCGCTCCCTGATTGGTGAGGTGCCACGTGCCGCTCATGCGTTCGACTGCAACTTCGCGCAGAGCAACCGCAAGGTCGGCTGTGAAGGTGGGGTGACCGCGCTGGTCATCGACGAATGACAACTGATCGCGTTCACCGATCAGGCGTAACACGGTGGCCACCATGTTCGCCCCGTGGGCGCCGCACACCCACGACGTGCGCACCACTGCCGCGTCATCGCCGGCTTCGCGTTCACCGGCAAGTTTCGACGCCCCGTACACCGAGGCCGGGGCCGGGTTGTCCCATTCGTGATACGGATCGGCTTTCGTGCCATCGAACACGTAGTCCGTGCTGACCGTCACGAGGTGGGCGCCGGCTGCGGCGCAGGCTTCGCGCAACCACCGCACAGCGAGCCCATTCGTGGCCAGGGCACGCTCGGGGTCCGATTCGCATGCGTCGACCGCGGTCCACGCGGCGCAATTCACCACGGCGCTGGGCCGAAGCGAACTGATGGCAGCGTGCACCATCGACCGATCGCAGATGTCGAGTCGCCCGCGACCAACGGCAACCACGTCGTCACCGCGCGCAGTGCAGTGCGCAGCGAGGTCGTGGCCGAGTTGACCGTCAGCGCCGGTGATGAGGATCCGCACGGCCTCATTCTGGCCGCTGGCGCGCACGACCAGACGCCACCGCAGACTATATGACGGATATCAGGTGGCGACGCGGGCCTTCAGCGGCTCCCACCAATCGCGGTTGGCGCGGTACCACTCGACGGTTTCAGCGAGACCGGTCTCGAAGTCGCGGGTCAACGACCACCCGAGCTCGGTGATGCGACCGATGTCGACCGAGTAACGACGGTCATGGCCGAGGCGATCCTCCACCGGGGTGATGAAACTGTCGTCACGGCCGCATAGTTCGAGCAGTCGGTAGGTGATCTCCCGGTTGGTGATCTCGTTGTGGGCGCCGATGTTGTACACCTCACCCACGTCGCCGCGTTCCAGCACCACCTGCACCGCCCGGTTGTGGTCCTCCACGTGGATCCAGTCGCGGATGTTGCCACCGTCGCCGTACAACGGCACCGATTTCCCATCGAGAAGGTTTGTGGTGAACAACGGAATCAGTTTCTCAGGGAACTGATATGGCCCGTAGTTGTTGGAGCAGCGGGTGACGACGACGGGCAGGCCATAGGTCGTCACGTAACTGAGAGCGATGAGGTCACTGCCGGCTTTGGCAGCCGAATAGGGGCTGCGCGGGCCGAGGCGGTCGAGCTCGTGGAATGACCCCTCGTCGATGGAGCCGTAGGTCTCATCGGTGGAGATGTGCACGAAGCGTTCAACACCCTGTCGGTTGGCCACATCGCACATCACGTTCGTGCCGAACACGTTGGTGTGCACGAAGGCGTACGGGTCGACGATCGACCGGTCGACATGGCTCTCGGCAGCAAAGTGCACCACGACCTCATGGCCGGCCATGGCCGCCTCGACCGCATCACGGTCACAGATGTCGCCCTGTACGAAGGCACAGCGACCCGACCCGTCCTCGACGAGATCGGCGATGTTGGCGTAGTTGCCGGCATAGGTCAACTTGTCGAACACGGTGACGGTGTGATCGCTGTTGGCGAGCAACCACCGGACGTAGTTCGAACCGATGAACCCGGCCGCGCCGGTGACGAAGTACTTCATGGTCTGGTCCTCGTGTGCCTCAGGTGCGCATCGGCCAGTAGGGGCGACGTCCCTCTGGGAGATCGGCACGTAACGGATTGGTACGGTCGCGTTCGGAGACGATGGGGTCGCTCACTCCCCAATCGGCGCCGATCACCGGGTCGTTCCACGCCACACCGAGTTCGTCTGCCGGGTTGTAGTACCCGTCGACCAGATACGTCATCACTACGTCGGTGCTGGCAGCGAAGCCGTGGGCCACCCCTGGCGGGATGAACACACCCCAATGGTTCTCACCGGAGATGTCGAAACAGGCCGTTGCGCCGTCGGTGGGGCCACCGTCGCGCAGATCGTGCAGCACCACGCGCGCCGTGCCAGCAGGCACGTACCAGTAGTCGGCTTGATGCAGGTGGTAGTGCAGGCCGACGAGGGCACCGGCTTGTTTGTTCGACCGGTTCGACTGGATCATCTCGCGGGCGTTCGGGATCCATTCGCGACGGTAGGTCTCGATGAACAGGCCGCGTTCGTCGCCGTGCAGGGTGGGTTGCACCACCCACACTCCGTCGATGTCGACGCCGATGGCGTCGGCGCAACTCAGTACATCAGGCATGGTGTCTCCTCTGTGATGGCGTCACCGTCGGTGACGCGTCGCCTCGGCTCATTCGACATCCACCTGGCAGTGATCACCGATCATGAGCCGCAACGACCGTGGTTTACGACGGGTGCGAGTAACTTCGGCGTGTGAGCCGATGAGCGAATCTTCCAAGCGGGGAATGTCGATCACGGCGGCATCTTCCATCAGCACCGAGTGTTCGATCTCGGAGTGCGACACGCGACACCTCGCCCCCACGGCAGAGAACGGACCGATGAAGGAGTCCTCGATCACCGCGTCCGCGCCGATCGACACCGGACCGCGAATGGTGGAGTTCACGATGCGCGCACCGGCGGCCACGTGTACCCGACCATCGATCACCGAGGTGTCATCGACATCACCATCGATTCGCGTCTCGATTCGCTCGAGCAGTAGCCGGTTGGCTTCGAGCAACGGCGTCAACTTGCCGGTGTCGATCCACCATCCAGTCAACAATTCGCAGCGCACCCGACGCCCCTGGTCGACCAGCCATTGAATGGCGTCGGTGATCTCCAACTCACCTCGCGGTGATGGTTCGATGGCGGCAACGGCCTCGTGGATGGTCGCCGTGAACAGGTACACCCCGACGAGGGCCAGATCCGAGGGCGGATCAGCTGGTTTTTCCACCAGATGCACCACGTCGCCCGCATCATCGAGCACCGCGATGCCGAATCGGTGCGGGTCGGGAACCTGCTTCAGCAGAATCTGGGCATCCGGCGGGCTTACGCTGGCACGCGCTGCTGCGAAGGCCGCCGTGAACGACGCCAGATCCTGTTCCAACAGGTTGTCGCCGAGATACATCACGAAGTCGTCATCGCCGAGGAACTCGCGGGCGATCAGCACACAGTGCGCCAAGCCGAGAGGTTCGTCCTGGGGGATGTAGGTGATGGCTGCACCGAAGGCCGACCCGTCACCGAGGGCGGCCATCACCTCGTCGCGCGTATCGCCGACGATGACCCCGATCTCGGTGATGCCCGCAGCCACCATCGACTGAATGCTGTAGAACAGAATCGGCACGTTGGCCACCGGCACCAGCTGTTTGGCACGGGTATGGGTGATGGGGCGCAGTCGGGTACCTGCACCACCGGCAAGGATCAGAGCCTTCACGCCGCCTGAGGCTAACCGCTGCGACCCCAGCGATTCGCCCGCCGCCGACGTAGCCGGCGCCGGAGATCACTCGGCAGGCGCTGGTGCGGGGCCGATGCCGCGGAAGTAGTCGAGAATCGCCTGCGACCCCTCGCCCAGTCGCAGCACGGATGCGCCGCCGACATTGTCGCCGTACACCGGCAATGAGTACGACACCAGCCCACGCCCATACGACTGCCGTAATGCCGAGGCGGTGTCGAAGGGGTCGAGGCCGGCATCGACGCGTACCGAGGCGGTGGTGGCCCCGATGATGTCACCGGCGGAGAACGGGTCGTCGGTGAGGCGGGTGATCACCCCGTCGGCCGCGGCGCGAAGGAACACCTGCTGACGCGCGATACGCCCGAGATCGGCGGTGCCATCGGTGCGCCATGACCCATCGACATATTCCTGGTAGCTGCGGCTGCGCGCGTAGGCCAGTGCCTGCACCCCGTCGAGCGTGTTGCATCCGGCCGGCTGATCAAGTCCGGTCTTGCGGTCGCGAGCGGGATTGTCGAAGCACACCACCACCCCGCCGAGGGCATCGACAATGTCACGGAAACCGACGAAGTTGACCTCGACGTAGTGATGCACCGGGATGCCGAGTGACTCGGTGACGGTGGCGATCAGGCGCTCGGGCCCACCGTTGTAGGCGGCATTGATGCGGTTGGACTTGCCGGTGCCCGCAATCGGTACCCACAGGTCACGCGGCAGGCTCACGATTGCCGCTGGCCCGTCGGCTTCGCGTCGCAGCACCATGATCGTGTCGGCGCGTCGACCCGACACGATGCTGGTATCGCCGATCACACCGGCGTCGGGATCATCGGCGGAAATGCCCTCACGCGAATCCGAACCGACCAGGAGATAGTTCTGGGTTGGCAGTTCGACATCGTCGTCGAGGGTGCGACCGACCAGATCGTCAGCGGTGGCCGCGGCACCGCCGGCGAGCACACCTTCAAGTCCCTCAATCCGTTCGACGTCGGCGACACGTTCCGCTGCAGCCCGGTCGATGCCGATGATGGCCATCGCCGCAACCAGAACGGCCACGGGTGCAGCAAGCACCAACGAGGCCCCACCACGTCGGCGCCCACGCGCGGGCATATCGGGTCGTGAGCCGGATATGGCGTCGTTGGTGGCTGAGTCGTTCACGCAGGCGTCACGCTACTCACGTCGTCGGACGCAGATGGATCACATCACCCACATCAATCCGGTGGCTGATCGCGCAGTCGTCGAGCACCACGAGCCGGCCGTCGGCATCGACATCGACGGCACGCCCTTCGATTGCAGTATCCGGGTTGGACCCGTCGCCAATGGTGACCCGAACACGGCGACCGAGAGTGCCGAGCCCCGCCCGATACATCGCATACACCTCGTCATCGGCCACGGTGTCGACAGCGGCGAGGAGCCCATCACGCACGGAACGCACCACGGCCGCATGATCGGCGTCGCTCCCCTCGCTGCTCAGCCGGGCGCCGCCGTCGGGAGCCCACCCCACATTGATGCCACAACCCACCACAACGGCTTGTCGTCCTCGGTCATCGGCCACCAGTGTCGACAAGATGCCCGCCACCTTCGCATCGGCGTCGCGATGCCCACTGGCAACCACTACATCGTTTGGCCACTTCAGAGTGCACGCTGGGGCACCTGGGATCTGGGCGGCGGCGGACACGATGGCGAGACCGGCGCGCCACACCGCCGCATGAGGGGGTTCGGGTGCCGGATCGATCAGCAATGACATCAGCAGATTCACGCCGGCCGGCGCCTCCCAGACGCGCATCCGGCGGCCACGACCCGCGCTTTGATGGTCGGCCACAACCGCTATTCGGCCGCCCTCCCCGGCGCGGAACATCGCCGCCAGGTCGTCGTTGGTGCTCCCGGTGCTGGCACGGTGCACCACACGCCATGACGCGCTCACGTGGGCATGGTGGCACACACGTGGCGGTGGAATGACGCCACCGGGCCTCACCTCCCCTACATTGTGCTCCGTGTTCTCCAAGATTCTGATCGCCAACCGCGGTGAAATCGCCGTCCGGGTCATTCGCGCTGCCCGGGAGATGGGCATCTCCACCGTCGCCGTCTACTCCGAACTCGACCGGAACGCACTCCATGTGCGACTGGCTGACGAGGCCTACGCCTTGGGTGGCCAGACCGCCGCCGAGAGTTACCTGAACACCGAGGCCATCCTCGATGCGATCCGCACCTCTGGTGCAGACGCGGTGCATCCCGGCTATGGCTTCTTCTCCGAGAACGCCGATTTTGCTCGCGCGATCACCGAATTGGGTGTGGCCTGGATCGGCCCACCGCCGGCGGCCATCGATGAGATGGGTGACAAGGTGTCATCGCGTATCGCCGCGCAGCGTGGTGGCGCCCCGATCGTGCCGGGAACCACCGAGTTCGCGCAGGGACCCGATGAGATCCGCGCATTCGGTGACGAGTTCGGCTGGCCGGTGTGCATCAAGGCCGCCTACGGCGGCGGTGGCCGCGGCATGAAGGTCGTGGAGAGCGCTGCCGATGTGAACGACGCCATGGCGAGTGCCCAGCGCGAGGCCAAGGCCTTCTTCGGCCGCGACGAGGTGTACGTGGAGCGGTACCTGACGTGGCCCCGTCACGTCGAGGTGCAGATCGTCGGTGACACCCACGGCGATGTCGTCTGGGTGTCGACCCGTGACTGCTCGGCTCAACGCCGCCATCAGAAACTGATCGAGGAAGCCCCTGCTGCCGGTCTGCCCGATGGTGTGGAAGAGGCCATGGGCGAGGCGGCGGTGAAAGCCGCCAAGGCAGTCGGCTACTACAACGCCGGCACAGTCGAGTTCATCTACCAAGACGGCGAGTTCTTCTTCTTGGAGATGAACACCCGTCTGCAGGTGGAACACCCCGTCACCGAAGTGATCTGCGGTATCGACCTCGTCGAATGGCAGATCCGCGTGGCGGCCGGTGAGGCCTTGCCGATGACCCAGGAACAGGTCGCTGCTCGTCGTGACGGTGCGGCCATCGAGGTGCGCATCAACGCTGAAGACCCTGCTGGCGGGAAGTTCTTGCCGTCGCCGGGGCCGATCACGGCGTTGCGCACTCCGAGTGGGTTCGGTGTGCGCTTCGACACCGGCTACGAGGCCGGTGACGAGATTTCGCAGTACTACGACAACTTGGTGGGCAAGTTGATCGTGTGGGGTCGCGACCGTGATGTCGCGATCGCGCGCACCATCACCGCCCTCGAGGAGATGGTGGTGGAAGGTGTAGCCACCACGATCCCGGCCGACCTCGCCATTTTGCGGCACCCGGACTTTGCCGCCATGGAGCATTCCACGAAGTGGGTGGAACAAACCCTCGATCTCTCAGATGCCACTACACCGGTGGCACCGGCCAGCGAGGATGAGGCCGAACCGCTCGTGGAGCGGCGCACCACCGTGGAAGTGAACGGCAAGCGTTTCGACGTGAAGATGTGGGTACCTGAGGCCCCAGCGGTGGCCGTTGCCGCGGGCGGCGGAGCCAAGAAGCCCAAGCGCACCGGTGGCGGCGGCGGTGGCGGCGGCGCCGGGTCGGGCAATGTCACGGTGCCCATGCAGGGCACCGTGGTGAAGGTGTTGGTCGAAGTGGGCCAAGAGGTCAACGCTGGTGATGGCGTGCTCGTCCTCGAAGCCATGAAAATGGAGAACCAGATCAATGCCGAT
>RFST01000063.1 GCA_009923855.1 Actinomycetota bacterium | reverse complement strand
GGCGCCCATCACGACGACGGGCCCGCCCACACGTGGTGGACGGGCCCGCATGTCATGTGCTGCGCGTCGCCGCGCGACGACGGTGGATCAGAAGTCCATATCGCCGCCGGGCATCCCCGGGGCGTCATCTGCTGGCTTGTCGGCAACGATCGCCTCGGTGGTGAGGAACAACGCTGCGATTGATGCCGCATTCTGCAACGCAGAGCGCGTCACCTTTGCCGCGTCGATCACTCCGAGAGCGACGAGGTCTTCGTATTCGCCGGTGGCCGCATTCAGGCCCTGCGCACCGCTGAGGGCGCGCACACGGTCGATGACCACGCCGCCTTCGAGTCCGGCGTTCTCGGCGATCTGGCGCAGCGGACCCACCAGTGAGTGAGCCACGATTCGCGCACCGGTGGCCTCGTCGCCGGACAGTTGCGCGGCGCATGCTTCAACCGCGTCGACCGAGCGGACCAGGGCGACACCGCCACCGGGCACCACGCCCTCTTCGATTGCGGCCTTGGTGGTGGACACCGCGTCTTCGATGCGGTGCTTCTTCTCCTTCAGCTCGACTTCCGTGGCGGCACCCACGCGGAGCACCGCAACACCACCGGTGAGCTTGGCCAGACGCTCCTGGAGCTTCTCGCGGTCGTAATCGGAGTCGGTGTTGTCGATCTCGGTCTTGATCTGCGAGATCCGACCCTTAATCGCATCGGCATCACCGGCGCCCTCCACGATGGTGGTCTCGTCCTTAGTGATGATGACGCGCTTGGCGGTGCCGAGCAGATCGAGGGTGGTGTTCTCGAGCTTGAGGCCAACCTCTTCGCTGATGACCTGGCCACCGGTGAGGATGGCCATGTCCTGCAGCATCGCCTTGCGGCGGTCACCGAAACCAGGTGCCTTCACCGCGACCGACTTAAACGTGCCGCGAATCTTGTTCACCACGAGAGTGGCCAAGGCTTCGCCTTCGATGTCTTCGGCGATGATCAGCAGTGGCTTGCCCGACTGCATCACCGACTCGAGTACGGGGACCAGGTCGCGCACGGTCGAAATCTTCGAGGAGACCAACAACACGTAGGGGTCATCGAGGACAGCCTCCATGCGATCGGTGTCGGTCACGAAATACGGCGAGATGTAGCCCTTGTCGAAACGCATGCCCTCGACAAGATCCATCTCCATGCCGAAGGTCTGGCTTTCCTCGACCGTGATCACACCGTCTTTGCCGACCTTGTCGATCGCGTCGGAGATCATCTGACCGATCTCGGTGTCGGCAGCCGAGATGGCAGCCACCTGCGCGATTTGCTCCTTCGAGTCGACTTCCTTGGCAAGACCGCGGATCGAGTCGACGGCGGCGACGACGGCCGCTTCGATGCCGCGCTTCACGCTCATCGGATTCGCCCCGGCGGTTACGTTGCGGATGCCCTCGCGCACCATGTTCCAGGCGAGCACCGTGGCGGTGGTGGTGCCGTCACCAGCAACATCATCGGTCTTCTTGGCGACCTCTTTCACCAGCTCGGCGCCGATGCGCTCGTAGGGATCCTCGAGCTCGATCTCCTTGGCGATCGACACACCGTCGTTGGTGATCGTGGGAGCGCCCCACTTCTTGTCGAGTACGACATTGCGGCCCTTCGGGCCAAGGGTGACACGTACCGCATCGGCGAGTTTGTTCATTCCCGCCTCGAGACCGCGCCGGGCCTCTGAATCAAATGCGATCATCTTCGACATCTGCAGTCCTCCGTTGGACGAAAGTCGTGTAGGGGTTTTGGCACTCGGCAATGCCGAGTGCTAGCACTCTACACCGGAGACTGCCAGACGCCACGCCGAGCCCGACGGGCTCAGATCAACCGCCGGCGACCGCGGGGATGATGCTGACGGTGATGCCATCGGCCACATCGGTGGCCAAACCGTCGAGGTACCGCACATCATCGTCGTCAACGAAGATGTTCACAAACTTGCGCAGGTCGCCTGATTCGTCCAGAAGGCGATCAGCGAAACCAGCGTGCGCCGACTCCAGTTGTGCGATCACGTCCGACAACGACCCGGGAGCCACCTCAACGGTCTTGGCTCCGCCTGACATCGGACGCAAGGTGGTGGGGATTCGCACGGTCACAGCCATGGGCCGAAATCTAACCGGACAGGTCGGCTTTTACCCACCCTGCGCCACGGACGCGACCACGACCGCAGTCGCGCCCGTGCAGCACCGGTACTAGGTTCGACCCGTGCGCATCGTGGCAGCCGTCGACAAGTTCCGGGGTACTGCCGATGCCGCTGCTGTCGCCGCCGCGATCGGCCACGCCGCATGGGAACGCGACCTCGATTGTGACGAGGTTGTGATGTCAGATGGCGGCGAGGGAATGCTCGAGGTGTTCGGCGGCGCCAACCGCACCAGCATCGTCACCGGCCCCGACGGACGACGCATCGAGGCTGGATGGCGTCTCGACCGACGTACGGCCGTGATCGAGATGGCCCGAGCGGCCGGTCTCACCCTTGCGGGAGGAGCTGACCACAACGACCCGATGGCCGCGACCACGGCCGGGGTCGGGGAACTGATCGCTGCCGCCATCGGTGCGGGAGCCCGACGGGTCATCATCGGGCTCGGCGGCTCGGCAACCACCGACGGCGGACATGGCGCCATCGAGGCTCTGGGAGGTACTGCACGCCTGCATGGTGTGGAACTGCTGATCGCCTGCGATGTCACCACGCCCTTTCGTGATGCGGCCGCCGTCTTTGGCCCCCAAAAGGGCGCGAGCCCGGCGCAGGTCCGCATGCTCACCTCCCGGCTTGATGCTCTCGCCGTGGACTATCGCGACCGCTTTGGGGTGGACGTCACCGCGCTGCCCGGTGCCGGTGCAGCCGGTGGGCTCGCTGGCGGACTCGCCGCCATCGGAGGGCGCATCGTGCCCGGATTTGACCTCGTCGCTGACGAGGTCGACCTTGCTGGACGGATCGAGGACAGCATCGCGGTGATCACCGGCGAGGGACACCTCGATGCCCCATCGTTCAACGGAAAGGTTGTGGGCGGTGTAACGGCTTTAGCCGCGGACGCCAACATTCCAGTGGGCGTGGTCTGCGGTGTGGCCGACGACGACGTCGCCGAACGGCTACCGATGCGCTCACTCGTCGCAGATCATGGCCACGACGCCGCGATGGAACGCACCCTGTGGTGCATTGAACGCTCCGCAGGGAGCCTGATCGACGAGTTGCTCGCCAGGTAAGTCCGACGTCAGCCAGCAACCGTGGTCGCGGTGGCGCCAGCTGGCACCGTGGCCACCGTGGTCGGCACGAGTTCAGCGAGCGAGCGGCCGGCTTTGTCGAGCCCGAGAAGCACCAACACACCGGCGCCATCCATGGAACCGGTTTGCGTCGGTGCGGGCGTGGCCACGGGAGCGATGGATGTGACACCACCCAGACTCGCCGCGACCGACTCTGCAACCGCCTGCGCGCTCGGAATACCCGGGTCGTAGTACACCACGGTCTCATCGAGACGACCGATCGACGCCGACGCGTTCGTGGCGGCGCCCATGTTGTACCCGGCGGATGCCAACTGATCGGTCATCGATCCTGCCGACCCGTTGACCGAGTTGGCATTCGCAACGATCACTGAGGCGCCCTCGGTCACGAGAGCCGGCTCGGTTGTGGTGGAGGCAGCCGCCACCGTCGTGGTGGCCTCGCCGACCGGTTCCTCCACCACCGTGGTCGTCACTGCCACATCGACCGACTCGGTGGGCGATCCCACAACATCGTCACCCGAACCAGAAATCGAGCGGAGCACGACGAAGCCGATAATCACGGCCGCCACGGACAGCACGATGGCGAGGCCACCAGCGATCTGTCCCGGCTCGTTTCGCGGAACTCGCCGCGGAACACCACCACTTGGGTCACTCATGATCCTGCTCCTGCATTGGTGTCGGTGCGTTCACGACGGCGACGGCTCCGCTGCCGCTGCAAACGACGTACGAGCAACGGGTCGACATCGGCGGTGCCGGGGGCGTCGAGCAATTCGTGGAGTTCGGTGCGGTACTCCTCCACCGAGCACTGGAACCGTGCCCGGATGGCAAGATCTCGCGGCTCGTCAAGCGTCCACCAGGAACGCTCGAAGTCGAGGATCGCACGTTGGCGGTCGGTGATCACCTGCACACCTTTACCGGTTTCCGGTAGCCGATACAAGCACCACCGCTGTCGCGGCTTGTCATGACGCGCCTAACATCTCTCCGATGCACGACCGGCCATTCATCATCGGGGTCGCCGGGGGCACCTGTTCGGGCAAGACGACGATCGCCCAGCGACTGGCCGACATCGTCGGAGCAGACCATCTCGGCTTGATCCGACTCGATGCCTA
The DNA here is from genome assembly GCA_009923855.1 of Actinomycetota bacterium. Classification (GTDB taxonomy): domain Bacteria; phylum Actinomycetota; class Acidimicrobiia; order Acidimicrobiales; family Ilumatobacteraceae; genus Casp-actino5. The sequence goes on along the minus strand of RFST01000063.1, from coordinate 4,978 downwards.
TTACCTGCGCCGCACCGGCCAACCCATGGAAGAACGGGCCGCGGTCAACTATGACCATCCCGACGCATTCGACTGGGATCTCCTCGGTACCCATCTCGACGAGTTGCTTGCCGGCCGTCCCGCTCCCGTACCGGTGTACAACTACGCCATCCACGACCGCACCGATGAGATCGACTGGGTGCGACCCTGTCCGGTGATCGTCATCGAAGGCATCCTGGTGCTGTGGGCGAGCGAGCTGCGCGAACGTTTCGATCTTCAGATCTTTGTTGATACCCCAGCCGATCTGCGCCTCATCCGCCGGCTGCGGCGCGACGTCGTCGAACGTGGCCGCACACCCGACAGCGTCATGGATCAGTACATGGCGACGGTTCGGCCCTCCCATGAGGACTTCATCGAACCCAGCCGGGTTCATGCCGATGTGATCATTCCCGAAGGAGGCCTGAATCGACCAGCCATCGACGTGCTGCTCGCCCGGGTGCGAGAACTGGCCGGCGTGGCAGCACCGACCGACCACGGCCGGTCTCAGCCACCAACCGAGACGGTTGGATCCTGATCGGCAAAATCGTCGCCAAGCGTCAACAGCACCGTCGCCGGGCCCAGATCTGACGACGCCACCGGCGGTACCGTCGGCAGTTCGAGCAGCTCGACTGCTCCGCCGAGGAGACGCACTAGCGACTCCGCAACCGCGAGCGCGGCCTCGTCCCCCGCGGCGAAGTACACCTTCGTCGCCCCGAGCTTTCCTTCGGTCGAATTCGTTGGCGTTCCCATCTCGAAACCAGCGCCCGCCAGAATCTCCGACATCCGTCCTGCCGAGCCATTCACACTGCTGGCGTTGGCAACGACCACCGTGGCCCCCTCAGTGACCGTGGTCGGCACCGTGGTGGTTGTGGTGGGTGCTGCGGTTGTGGCGGGGGCCGCTGTCGTTGCCGGTGCCGGCACCGTCGTCGTCGGCGCAACGGTGGTTGTCGCAGCTGCCTCGTCGTCGCCACCACCGCAGGCAGCGAGGACGAACGGCACCACAGCAAGAACGGACAGAATTGGACGCCGTGTGATCGCCATGGGCGCATCGTAGTACGTCACGACACGCTGCGATCCTCGCCCGATCGTTCAACCGAACAGCGGTCAGACGGCGGTTGCAATAGCGGCGACCAACAGTGCGGCGCCGATGATTCCGCAGATGACGGTCGTTATCAGACTGCGCCGCAGTTGGGATTCCACCGATCGCGCAGCAATTGTCAACTTTCGTTCTCCGCCGTCGAGATGACCCGACACGACAACGCCCCGAACCCACACACGGTCACCGGGGTGCACCACAACCTCCTCAACCCACGATCGGCGATCCCCTGATGAAATGGACAACCCTCCGCCCGTCATCGACACCCCGAGGGGATTGGAACTCGCGGTGCGCGTTGATGGGAAACCGTCAACTTCGAAGAGATTTCCAGAGCGAACCGGTATCGACTCATCGCTGTGTCCGGTGCCGCCGTCAATTGAGGACAGCACACCGACCGTGCCGAGTGATCTGGTTCGACGGCGCCGATCCCGACGGCCGTTGTTGTCTCGATCAGTGATCTCCGTCTCCTCAATGACCTCGTCTGCGGAGAACAACAATCCAGAGGTACCGCTCCAGGGACTATTGACCGCCGCCCCTGCCGCGATACCAGCAACAACCATCTCTGTGCGGTCAGGAGCTGCTGCCGCTCCCCCTGGGGTGACAACTGGAAGGGCAGCAAGCCGCGAACGTTGCCACCACACAACCCCGGCGACCGCAACAGCAACCACCGCCAAAATCAGCAGAACAACAGATGACCCCATGGGCGAAACGTAGCCCAACACACCAGAGCCGGGTGCGGGAATCGAACCCGCGACCACATGATTACAAGTCAAGTGCTCTACCAACTGAGCTAACCCGGCGCATTGGGCAGGCTACCGACCCCGCTGCGTAGCCCCCACGACGACCCGTCGACGAGAACCGGCACCGCTCGAGCGGCAACTAGTGTGTTGCTGTGGACGTCGACCAACTGCTTCGCCGACACCTCGCAACCGTGCCCGACGTGCTCACCCAGGTGGACGCCGCCCACCGAGGCGCACTCAACATCGTTGATGCCGACCTCCTCACCCAGTGTGAACGGCGCATCTGCGAACTGCTCGGTGTGGCCTCAGCGCCTGCCGAGGCCGGAGATTCCGCAGCCATTACGGCATGCCTCGCGTTCGTCGACGGCTACATGCTCGATGTTGCAGGACTCGACGATGACACCGTCACCGGGGTGCGAAATCACCTCGGGGATCGGGGCCTGGCGGACTTCGTCGCTGCATTGCTCGTCGTCGAGCAGCGCTATCGCATGGCGTTGGCCATCCAGCAGGTCCTCGAGGTCGCATCGTGACGTCCAGATCACGCCGGATCGCATCGGGGGTGCACCCCCACCCTGACATCCTCGGACCTCTGAGCGAATGGCAGGCCGCCGTGGTGCGACTGCAACATCTCGATCCGGTCACGACGGAACTGGTGCGGATGCGATGCGCCGTGTACCACGACTGCCACACTTGACTGAGTGTTCGCTTGGCGGTCGCCGAGCAGCAGGGTCTCGATGAACCAACCATCGACAAGGTGCGCCGTTACGAATCGAGTGATCTTGCCGAGCATCACCGCGTTGCTCTGCGATTCGCCGATGCGATCATGACGCAGCCACGGCTGATCGATGCAGAACTGCGCGCCGACTTGCACCGCTATTTCACCGTGGAGCAGATCGTCGAGCTCACCGTTGACGTGATGAAGTGGAACTACCAGAAGATCCCGGTCGCGCTCGGCACCGACGTGGAGGTGCGCCCCGGCGAACTCACTCCCCTGGTGTTCGACGATGACGGACACTGGGTCCGTCCTGGGTGAACCGCTGATACTTCCATGCCTGCAGCCTCGGCCGCGTGCTGGCCTAATCTGCGTGCATGGGGGCACCAACGACTGTCGAACAAGCACGGAGCATGATCACCCCAGACGTACGCGAGACGTACGCACGAGATGGAGTGGTCATCCTCCGCGAGGCTCTTCACCCGGAATGGCTCCTCCTTCTTCAGTTGGGACTCGACCGCGTCATGGGCGATGCCGGCCAACGGAAGCATCTGTTCTACGACGGCACCGACCGCGAGTTCATTGAATTGGTTCGCAACACTGACATCTGCCCGGAGTTGCAACGCTTCATGTTCGACTCCCCGATCGCCGACATGATGGCCGTGCTGCTCAATTCTCCTGACATCTGGCTGTACTCGGACGAGTGGTTCGTGAAGGGTCCGAACGGAGGGCGCACTCCGTGGCATCAGGACATGCCGTACTGGCCGATGGAAGGGTCCATGGTGGCATCAGCCTGGATCAGTCTGGATCCCCTCCCAGCTGAGGAATGTCTGGAGTACGTCCGGGGAACGCATCGCGGAGCCCGCTACGACGGATTCGATCCTCGTCGGGTAAACGAGGACCCAACGTTGCCGTACTTCGGGTCGGAATATCCCCCGCTTCCCGACATTGAGGCTGACCGATCCGCGTGGGACATCGTCTCGTGGGACATCACACCAGGCGACGTGATCTTCGCCCACCCAGCGACACTTCACGGCGGTGGGCCCACAGGGCCTCAAAGCACCCGGCGCGCTATCACCGTTCGGATGTACGGCGACGACATCGTGTACGCACCACGACCGCCTGGTAAACCAACGGTGCCGCTCACACCCGGCCTCTCGCTGAATCTCCAACACGGTGACCCACTGAGGAGCCCGTGGTACCCGCGGTTGCGACCTGTCCCCCCGTGGCAGCAAGCCGACTAAGACCGTGGAGTAGCGGCCCCTAGAACTCGGACCATTCGACGAGACGTGCATTCACCACGATGCGCCAGTCCAAGCTCGTCGGGCTGAAGTCACGTTTCGAACAGGCGATCAGCGACACCGTGGTCGATCCGTCGCGACGCACCGCATCCAAGATGTCGTTGCGTTCATCACTGGTGAGATGCCGCTGCACCACCTCGTAGACGAACAGTCGTCGATCGTCGGTCACAATCTCCACCGCGTCACCAGCGACCAAACGGTCGATGAAACGGAACACTCCACCGGCGTCAGTGCGATGAGCGAACAAGGCCACGTTTGCTGTGTGGCCCATGTCACCCGTTCCCGTCCAATGCCATGTTTCACCAGCATCGGTGACCGCGACCGAGTCGCCGTCGTACACCTGCGACACAACGCCGAGGCGCGGGATCCGCAATGTCCACGGTGGGCCTGCAGTCTGGGGAGCCGGATTCGATGGCGCCGAGGTCGCCGCGACGCCGGGGGTACCGGTGAAATATCCGGCGTAGTCGACCAATACGTGAGCACCTTCAGAGGCGTACACCGCAACGCCGTGATCGGCGGTGATCCGACTGATCACCTGGTTCGCCACGGTCTCGCCGGCCGAGGTGTGATTCACCGACGACGACGACGGCACGGCGCCGCGTGACCATCGGAATGTTCGCGCGGGCAACACCGACAAGAAACCCCACCCGAGAGCATCCACCGCGGTCACGTTCATCACCGCGGCGGCCCCATCGGTGGTCGGCACCACGGTCTCGAGCATCTGGTGGCGCCACAGGCGACCGACCGGGGTGCGGGTATCCACAATGCGTACCGGGTCGGCTGGCACGAACAGACCGTCGGTGGACTCCGGTGACGAGGGACCGGTGACATAGCCAATGACATCGACGATCACGTGACCGCCCCCGTAGGAGTACACATCGAAGGCAGCCTCACCGTCGACGTTCGCAACCTCCGCAACCGCCAAGGCTGCTCGGGTCTGGCCATCAGCATCCACGTTGAGGTTGGACGTATCAGGACGCGCAGAACCGGCGGGGTGACAGGTGAGATACCCCCAGCCGAGAGTCCCGGTGGTGGTGAGGTTCACCACCACCGCGGCAGCGTCAGCCGGCACGCTGGTGCCCAACGACACCCGCGTGGTGCCCCCCGGTGC
>RFST01000062.1 GCA_009923855.1 Actinomycetota bacterium | reverse complement strand
TACATCAGGATCAACGCCGATTACACGACCTGATGTGCTGTCAGCGGGGCTGGGTCACTTCGGCTGCATCCGAATTCCGCCGTCGACGCGGATGGTCTCGGCGTTCATGTAACTGTTCGTGACGCACTCCACCACCATGGAGGCAAGTTCATCGGGGAAGCCGAGACGCTGTGGGAACAGCACGCCTTTTTGCAGGTTGGCCTTGAACTGCTCACTGGCTTCGCCCTCTCCATAGATCGGAGTGTCGATCAAGCCCGGCGCGACGGTATTCACGCGCACACCGACGGCCGCGAGGTCACGAGCAATCGGCATGGTCATCCCCACAACACCGCCTTTGGATGCCGAGTACGAGGCCTGCCCGATCTGACCGTCAAACGCTGCGACCGACGCCAGGTTCACAATCGCGCCACGCTCGCCGAACTCGTCGGGCTCGGTACGGCTCATCGCAGTCGCCGCCAGTCGGATGCAATCGAAGGTGCCGATCAGATTGATCGCCACCACTTTCTTGAACGCGTCGAGATTGGCCGCTGAGTCGAATGACCCGTCTTTACCGACGGTGCGCTGAGCCCAGCCGATACCCGCAGAGTTCACAAGCACGCGCAGAGGGCCCATCGACGTCGCCATTTCGATGGCATTGATGATGTCGTCGGTCGAGGTGACGTCGACCTTGCAGAACGCACCGCCGATGTCATTGGCGACTGCTGTTCCCGCATCTTCTTGCAGGTCGGCGACCACGACCTTGGCCCCGCGAGCTGCGAGTTGACGTGCGGCAGCTGCCCCGATGCCGGATGCTCCACCTGTGACGATTGCGCTGACTCCGTTGATATCCATGCACGCACACTACGCCGATGGCCGGGTAGTAACCCACTCCGCCGATATTGCGCCTCTTTCAGAGTGCGGCGCTAGTCCACAGCGATGAACGCAGCGACGTCGACGAGAAGGTGCGCCATCCCATACACGTACAAGCAAATGGAACCCGACGCCGACACCGGCGCCAACACCCCGTTGGCGATGACATCATCAGTGACAAAGTTCAAATTCGATGCATCGGGCCGTGTCCCACACGGATACACCGTCAGAAAGCCACCTACCTCGCTCGTCTCGGTGTCAACGGCGGTGGCGTTGAGCCACACCGCAACCACTCGGCCAGAGATGTCCATGTCGACGAGGTCGACGATAGGAACCTCGAGCGGCCCGCCCGTTCCGTCGACATCACCAACCTTGGTCGAGCCCCGTGTATCGGTGACCCGTTGCGCGCTCATTACCGTTATTGATGAGTCTGCAGGTACGTACCCGGCGACGTCGATGATGACATGCGCAGCCCCGTTGACGTCGACGCACACGTCGCCCTCCGGCCCAACCGGGATGAGTACCGCGTTGGGCACCGTTTGGCGATCCGCTGTGAAGTTCACGTGGCTGACATCTGGTACATCGCCGCAATCACCGGAAACGGCGAAACCCGGACCGTCCCCCAATTCGGTGGCCGTCAAGGTGAGATTGGCAACAACTGCTGCGACGCCGGTCGCAGGGACCCCGCCGCGGCCGACAACCGATACATCGACGCGACCGTTGACGGCGGGAGGCAGAACACCATCGTTGCTCCGTCGAGTGTCGAGCATGCGGAACGGGGTGATGGGCACCATGCGTGACCCTTCAGGGAGATACCCGGAGACATCGGCGAGAAGGTGGCCTTGCCCATAGATGTACAAGCACACGGTGCCCCGGTCCGACAGGGGAACGAGCACGGAGTTCGCAACCGTATCGCCCGACATGAAATTCAAATTGCTCGCCTCTGGCATCTCGCCACAGGGATACGCGGTGACAAACCCACCGGATTCATCGGTCACCGCCTCGGCGACTGTCACGTTGAGTGACACCGCGGCAACGCCCGTACCCGGCAATCCGGCCTCCCCAGCCACCGCAAATTCAACGGTGTCGAAATCCACTGGTCCGATATCGCCCGAACCCAGACCCTTTCGGGTATCCAACAGGCGATGCGGCTGCACCGGGATGAAGTCCAATTGCTCCGATCGGCCAACCCAAGTCCCGTCCGCCAGGGTGAGAACTTGATCGCGGAGCCACAACGCAAACTCAGCCTGCCCGCTGGTCGTCAGGTGGATGTCGTCGGAGAACCAGCGGTCCGATGATGCTGAGGACGAATCGGCATCCCAATCAAGAACGATCAGTTGCGGCCACCGTCCGCGCGCCTCACGCAGCACCTCGTTGTGTCCGCCATAGCGGTTCTCCCCATTCACCGTGTCGCGCTCTGATACGCCGACCCAGGCCACAGTCTCCACGCCACGCTCCACAAGTGCGGCCATCACCTCGTCGATACCTTCAGCGAACTGATCGAGCGGATCGTTGTATCCCAGTTCGACGACAACAAGTTCTGTGCCGTCGGCGACGCTGGCTGCTGCATCGACACCCGATGACACTGACCCACCAATTGTCCGCCGGTTGACGACAGCGTCATAGGACACCCCGGAGAAGACTCCGTCGAGAAGGGTGCGCAGTTCTGGACCATATTGAGGATCCATCACGCTCGCGCCGACCGAATCACCGATGAACGCTGCCGCCATCTCGGTGACTACCCCGCGGACGATCGGAGTCACGGTGTAACCCGGTGAGGGCAAGCCAAAGGGTCGGCGGAAATCCCATGTGCTGTCGTATGTGCTGGTTGAGTCGCTGCCACTGAGGCGAACCCGATTCGCCCAAATCCCCTCATAGTCCGAATCGGGGTCGACCACAGTCGTCACTCGGTCAGGGTCAGCATCGGGATACGCGTCGAGTAACTGCGCCACCGAGATCACGCGAGTCCACCGATGGTTTGGATTCAGTGCGACGGAGTCGCCGGTATCGACCACGCTCGGGAAATACCCACCAGCGGTCTGCGGTCCATTCGATGCCGAGAATTCGGTTGATGCGATATCACCCACCGGCTGGTTGCGAAGGTTCCCCTCGGCCCACACGCGCACGACACCGGCGGTATCGGCAATGGCCTGATCGGTCTGGGTTCGCTCCACCGACGACGGTGTCGTGTCGGTGGCGCTGGATCGTGTCGCCGCGCCCCCATACACCTGACACGCCGATGTATCGCAGGTTCCGGCATACGGGTACCTGTCTTGTCGTACGCCATATGAGCGAGCGGCAACCGCCTGCGCGCGGAGTGCGTTCATTCCGGCCCCGTCACCTCGGTCCCCCCACGAGGCCGATACCTCTTTGGGCACCACTCCGCGTAGGTAGTGCCGAAGAGGCACCGCGTTCACCACACGCACCCCGTATTCGGTTGTGATGACCTCGATTGATCCGCGATAGTGCCGCACCGCGCCGGAGTCCGAGCACAGCCCGAGCACATCGCCGGCGGCGGCGTCAACCGACACCGTGGTCGACAATACGACCGGTCCGTCGATGCCCTCAGCCGTGACCGTCCAACCGACATCGTCGGCAGCGCCGGCGATCAGCGAACGCGCGGCAGTTGCCTCATCGACATGCCACACACCATCTGCGTCGAAGCCTTGCGCGGTCTGGAACGCTCGCACCGCCGACTGGGTTTGCGGGCCGAACAATCCATCGATCTCCCACTTGCGTTCATCGACGACGAACCCGAACGCCTGCAGGAAGGTCTGCATCTGCGCAACCGCAACACGTTGATCGCTATCGATTTCCAACGGGCCATCAGGGACGACCAAACTCGCCGCACCGGGACATGCGGGCGCATCGCCAACGAGCACATCGAAGCGTCCGTCGTCGCGGGCGCGCACGCGAACTGCGGATGTATCGGTTCCCTCGGCCGACGGCGACGACCACCGGGCAGCACCTCCGAATGACACCACGCCAATCTCGACCGCATCGTCGGAACCCGTCAGCCGTACCCGCATCTCGGTATCTGCATCGACTGTGCCGGCAACCGTGCCGCCGTAGTAGTGGTCGAGGATCTGCTCCCAATCCCAACCGTGTTCAACCGCCCATCCGTAGGCGCCCCACTGGCTTAACCCTCGACCATGACCGTTGCCGGTACCTTCGATCATGAAGCCAATCACGTCGTCGACATCAGGTTCGTCGGCCAGCACCCGCCCAGCACCGATGTTCAACGGTGCAGAAACAACGAGCGCGACCGCGCACACGAGGACCCGACGGCTGATCGACATGACACCTCGACGCTAGTCAAGTGCTCCGGCCAAGAGGCGTCACTCGGCGCCAACTCAGCGCTGTGGTATCTCAGCGACCGCGAGGGCGTCAACGAGATCGTTCATCGGGTCACCGCTATGGCCTTTGACCCAGCGGAACTGCACATCAGAGCCATCCACCAGATCGATGAGCGGTTCCCACAGGTCGACATTGGCGACCGGTTTGCGCTGAGAGTTCTTCCACCCGTTGCGACGCCAGTTACGCCACCACCCATCGCGAAAACAGTTGACGACATACGTGCTGTCCGACACCACCTCGACCCCAACAGTGCCGAGCTCACGCAGTGCCTCCAGCACGGCGGTGAGTTCCATTCGCTGATTCGTGGTCGACGCTTCGCCCCCGGATCCGCGACGCGTACCATCGGGAGCAACTGCCCAAGCCCAACCGCCGGGCCCAGGGTTTCCTGAACACGCCCCATCGGTGAACACCACAATCGACACAGGTTGATCTTCTCAGCCTCCTACCCATCAGCGGTGGATACGACGAAGTTCACACCCGCACTCAGCACATCGCGAGCACAACGCGCCATGGGCTGCGAGAATAGACGCATGATCTTTGACGGCTACGTGCATCAGTTGCCCGATACCGACCCCGGAGAGACCGGCGAATGGCTCGATTCGCTCGATGCGGTGGTCGACACGCACGGCAAGACTCGCGCTCGATTTTTGCTGAGCCGCCTTCTCGAACGAGCCAACGAGCGCCAGGTCAGCTTTCCGGCGACGGTGTCGACGCCATATGTGAACACCATCCCCAGAGAAGCAGAGCCATGGTTCCCCGGCGATGATCACATCGAGCGACGGATTCGCGCCTTCATTCGTTGGAACGCTGCGATGATGGTGGTGAAGGCCAATAAGCATGCCGACGGCATCGGCGGCCACCTGTCCACCTTCGCCTCGTCGGCGGCGCTCTACGAGATTGGCTTCAACCACTTCTTCCGCGGCAAGGACGCTCAAGGGTACGGCGACCACGTCTATTTCCAGGGCCACGCTGCACCTGGCGTCTACGCACGCGCGTTTCTCGAAGGACGCCTCGACGAAGACGACCTAAATCACTTCCGATTCGAGATCGGTCGCGGTGGCCGCGGCCTATCGAGTTACCCGCATCCGCGGCTAATGCCGAACTTCTGGGAGTACCCGACGGTGTCGATGGGTCTCGGCCCGATCACCGCTCTGTACCAAGCCCGCTTCAACCGCTACCTCATGAACCGAGAGCTCGACGACACCTCCGCGAGCCGTGTGTGGGCCTTCCTCGGCGACGGTGAATGTGATGAACCCGAAACCCTCGGGGCCATTTCGCTCGCCTCCCGTGAGCATCTCGACAACCTCGTGTTCGTCGTCAATTGCAACCTGCAGCGGCTCGATGGCCCCGTGCGCGGTAACGGCAAGGTGATTCAAGAACTCGAAGCGGTGTTCCGCGGAGCTGGCTGGAATGTCATCAAGGTGATCTGGGGGTCGCGTTGGGATGAGCTCTTGGCCCAAGACAAAGACGGCGTTCTGCTCAATCAAATGAACACCACCGTCGACGGCGAATTCCAGAGGTATGCCGTTGAAGAGGGGTCGTATATCCGTGAGAACTTCTTCGGACCCGATCCCCGCCTACGCCAGATGGTCGCCCACCTCAGTGACGATGACCTACGGAATCTTCCTCGCGGTGGACACGACTACCACAAGCTGCATGCGGCGTATAAGGCCGCAGTGGAGAATCTTGGCAGTGGACGCCCGACAGTGATTCTGGCCAAGACCATCAAGGGCTGGACTCTCGGCCCCGGCTTTGAGGGCCGTAACGCCACGCACTCGATCAAGAAGATGACCCGCGACCAGTTGCTGGAGTTGCGCAACCGCCTCCATCTCCATGATGAGATTCCCGAGTCCGCCGTGACCGACGACGATCCTCCATATTTCAGGCCATCGCCCGACTCGGTCGAATACCAGTACATGATGGAGCGACGCCGGGTGTTGGGTGGCTCACTTCCAGAGCGCCGCACCACGGTGCGTCGTCCGATCGAGTTGCCGTCACCAGCGGTGTTCACCGAGTTGCATGCCGGTTCGGGCGACATGGAGGTGAGCACCACAATGGGCTTCACCCGGCTGCTTCGGAGCCTGTGCCGTGACGCCGCAGTCGGCCGGCGAATCGTTCCGATCATCCCTGACGAAGCCCGCACGTTCGGTATGGATTCGCTATTCCGCGAGCTGGAGATCTATGCCGCGCAGGGACAGTTGTACGAACCGGTTGACCACGACCTGTTGCTGTCGTACACCGAAGACACCGACGGCCAGATTCTGGAAGAGGGCATCACCGAGTCGGGTTCGATGTCGAGTTTCATCGCGGCAGGCACAAGTTACGCATCGCGTGGTGTACCGATGATTCCGTTCTACACCTTCTATTCGATGTTCGGCTTCCAGCGCACCGGCGACCTCATCTGGCAGGCTGCCGATAGCCGCAGCCGCGGGTTCCTCATGGGCGCCACGGCTGGACGCACCGCCCTGTTGGGCGAGGGCCTGCAGCACCAAGACGGCCACTCGCTGGTGCTGGCATCCACGGTCCCATCGGTGCAGGCCTACGACCCCGCCTTCGCGTGGGAGGTGGCGGCGATCATCGAAGCAGGAATCGATCGCATGTACGGCCCATCAACACCGGATGCCGACCGCGACGTCATCTATTACCTCACCCTGTACAACGAGAACTACGCCATGCCCGCACTCCCCGAGGACGCGGAGGCTGCGGCGACAATGCGGCGTGGAGCAGTTGAGGGTATGTACCGCTTCGCTGAGGCACCGGAGGGCCATACGCATCGGGCCACGATCCTGTTCTCGGGGGTGGCCCATACGGCAGCGAGGGCTGCGGCCGTGGAGTTGGCAGCCCACTACGACGTCGGCGCCGAACTGTGGTCGGTGACCAGCTACAAGAGTCTCCGCGAACAGGCCCAATCGGTGGCTCGGGCGAACCGATTGCATCCATCGCGTTCCGCCCAGGTGCCATTGATCACCGCCAACCTTGCCACGACCGAAGGGCCGGTCACCGCAGTCACTGACTTCATGTGTTCGGTGCCCGATCAGATCTGCCGTTACGTCGGTGCTGATCGCCCATTCCATGTTCTCGGCACAGATGGCATGGGGCGCAGCGACACGCGCGAGGCCCTTCGCCGTCATTTCGAGGTGGACTGCGGTCACGTGGTCGTTGCCACTCTCACCGGTCTGGTCGACCTCGGGAAAATCAGTCCCGACGTCGTGCAGGACGCGATCGATCGCTACGGCATCGATCCTGAGGCCAGCGACCCGTTCATGCTCTGAGCCGTTCACTCATCCCGAACGCGTTCCAACCATCCGAGGAGAACTGCTACGGCTCGCGGATCGTGGCGTAGCCGGTGGCCAGCGCCACGCAACACCGACATTTCCGGGGACCCATGCGCTGTGGCGATGCGACGAGCGTCGCTGACTGGCACGCTCTCGTCATCATCACCGTGCAGCACGATCATGGGGCGAGGGGCGAACCTCTGCGCTGCCACTTCGGGTCGGAACCGTCGGAATGCACGCGCCCACTCATCGACCGAGGCCGGGAAACCAGGGGTCCGGATTGCACCGATCTGACGAGCATGTTCGAGGAAGCGCCGCGGGTGGTCGGCCCAATCATCAAAGTCGGCACGTGGCGACAACAGGGCTGCGGCGCGCACGTGCGGATCGTCGGCGGCCGCGCAGATCGCCAGTGACCCACCGGTATTCGTCCCCACGACGATGACCCTCTTAGCGTTGGCTACACGACGGATATGGGCGATGGCAGCGCGCAGATCGTCCATCCAGCCCTGCAGTGAGAAATCGCCACTGGAGTTGCCACACCCCCGAAAGGTGAAGGTGAGCGCTGGGTACCCGATGTCATTCGCAATGCGGTCGATCAGTTCAGGAAATGTTCCTGCTGAGCGCCGAGCGTCGAGTGGACCGATCGGAAATCCGTGGCACAGGACAACTCCAGGCGCGTCCGCCTCGGCGCCGGGCGGGAGCGCAATGTGGGCAGCGAGCGCCTCAGAGCCGCTGGCTATTCGGTCGTCCACCGGAGTGACTCAGGCGCGAGGAGTGCGATGGCGCGCCCGCTGGCCGGGACGTGCTAGGCGGTATCCCCGATTGCGCGCCTCGGCGAGGGTGTCGGGGCCGAAGCAAAGCCCAACCTCTTGGTCGACGATCTCAGCAATGATCTCCTCGTCGTCACAATCATCGAGGTCGTACACCAACTGGGTGCGTTTGTCCCCGAGAAAGCGGGTGTGTTCGAAGCGGACGGGGCGTTCCATACCGCAGAACTTACTCTGCTGGGCGCGACGTGTCGGGGTCGTTCACGGTGTCGATCAGATCATCGCCAGCCGCAAGGGGTCCGACAGCACCGATGGCGTCGAAATATTCGTGATGGCAACGCAACACGGACACGATGTCCACATCGTCAAGAACCTCGACCCCCACCTCATCAGCGGCCGCGAACAGATGCGCTAAGAGTGCGTCTTCGTCAGCGACGAGTGGAGTGTCGATCGACTGCACGAGATCGACCACGCGGTCGGGCTGCAGACCATTCGTGTGTAGCCACCCCATATGCGCGACGAGCAGAGCTTCAACCTCGACCGGGGTGAGCCGAGCCTGCGATTCGGTTGGTAGCCGGTCACAGACGAAATCCGTTGCTTCGTCAAGGCGGTACACCGCACGCGGGGCGATGGCATCAAGACGATGTGCTTCACGTCCGATCGAACCGGCGGCGATCGCGAACACCGCGACCGCCGCCAGAACGATGAACAGAATGGTCATCGGATCGTGAGATCAGATTCCGATGCGCTGAGCGAGTAGCTCGCGGTGGTAGGTCGGGTCGCCGAACAGCAACTCGGACGACTTTGCGCGCTTGAAGTACAGGTGCGCGGGGTGCTCCCAGGTGAAGCCGATACCACCGTGGATCTGGATGTTCTCCGCGGTCGCGTGGAAATACGCCTCCGAGCAGTAGGCCTTCGCCAACGACGCCACCGAGGGCAGTTCGTCGTTCATCTCCGCGGCGCACCACAAACCGTAGTAGGCGGCCGACTTGGCGCTTTCGACCTCGAGGAGCATGTCGGCGCACTTGTGCTTGATGGCCTGGAACGAGCC
>RFST01000061.1 GCA_009923855.1 Actinomycetota bacterium | reverse complement strand
AGATTGTGCGTGCCGATGGTGGCCACCACCGTGACCACCATGATCGTCGTGGCACTCGCGGGCATGGTGCGCAACGTTGCGGGCCGCACGCTGTGCCAGTCCATCGTGCCCACCGACACCATCACCATCACGGCCACCAGCGCGGCCATGGGAATCCGTGCCACTACATCACCCAGTGCCACAACCAACGCCAACAAGAACACGCCCGCGGCGAACGTGGAGATGCGGGTACGAGCCCGTGACGACTTCACGTTGATCATCGTCTGGCCGATCATCGCGCAACCACCCATGCCGCCGAAGAAGCCGGTGACCACATTGGCCACACCCTGGCCCCACCCTTCACGCGTCTTATCGGAATGCGTGTCGGTGATGTCGTCCACCAACTTGGCGGTCATCAACGACTCGAGCAGACCAACAACGGCCATCGCAAAGGCATAGGGCGCGATGATGCGCAAGGTGTCGAAAGTGAAGGGCACATCGGGGATCACCCAACGCGGCAAGCTGCTCGGCAACTCACCCTTGTCGCCCACCGTTGGCACATCCACCCCGATCACCGCCGTGGCCACGCCAAGGCCGACCACCACCGCGAGTGGGGCCGGCACCGCCGTGGTGAACCGCGGCAACAGCACCAACGCCGCCAGGCCGATTGCCACCAGCGGGTAGACCTGCCAGGGCACATCGATCAACTCCGGTACTTGCGCCCAAAAGATCAATATCGCCAGCGCGTTCACAAACCCGACCATGACGCTGCGCGGAATGAACCGCATCAGCCGTGCCACCCCCACGAGGCTCAACGCAATCTGCAATACGCCGGCCGCGATCACCGTTGCCAACAGGTAGTCGACACCGTGCTCGGTCACCACCGGATACACCACAAGGGCAACCGCCCCGGTTGCAGCCGAGATCATCGCCCGTCGACCACCGACGACAGCGATGGTGACCGCCATCGTGAACGACGCATACAGACCGACACGCGGGTCGACACCGGCGAGGATGGAGAACGAGATCGCTTCAGGAATCAGCGCAAGTGCGACGGCGAGACCCGCCAGCAATTCCACGCGCAGCCGTGATGGTGAGCGCAAAGTGGCCAGCACCGACGCATCGTCATCGCGGGCATCGCGGACGGGGACTGTGGGCATGGCCATGGCTGACTCCTCGGTCGACGGGGGCACCGTGACGCCGGCGAATCAGCGCAACACGATTTTGTGGGCGTGAACTCAGCACGCACCGACTAGCGCACCGTAACAAGGTGCGCTGCCACCAACGCGGTGCGTGACCCACGTCACGCCGAAGCAGCGCGACATCACACGTGGTCAATCTGCGCTCCAAGAGATCGGAACAGACGCCAACTAGGGTCGGTCCATGGCTCATCCCCGACCGTTCCGTTTCGGCCTCATGGCCGCCAAAGCCTCATCAGGTGCCGACTGGGTCGCCACCGCCCGCAAAGCCGAAGAACTCGGCTACTCGGCTCTACTCATGCCCGATCACTACGGCGATCAGCTGGGAGTCATCCCCGCACTCACGGCTGCAGCGGCTGCCACCACCAGCCTGCGCGTCGGGTCACTGGTGTTCGCCAACGACTTCCGGCACCCGGCACTGCTCGCAAAAGACACCGCCACTATCGACCTGCTGAGCGATGGCCGACTCGAGGTTGGCGTGGGGGCCGGCTGGATGGATGACGACTACCGCTGGACGGGCGTGCCCCACGACAGCGCCGGCACCCGCATCAGCCGCATGATCGAAGCCATCGAGGTGCTCCGCGGCCTCTGGGGGCCCGAACCGTTCTCCTACTCCGGCGAGCACTACACGATCACCGAGATGAACGGCATGCCCAAGCCAGTGCAGGCCGGTGGGCCGCCGCTCATCGTCGGTGGTGGCGGCAAGCGTGTGCTGTCCACCGCCGCTCGACTCGCCGACATCGTTGGCGTGAACCCGAACGTCGGTGCCGGATCATTCGGACCAGCAGCCATCGCATCGATGTCGGCTGACGCCACCGACGAGAAACTCACTTGGGTGCGCGATGCCGCTGGCGACCGTTTCGACGACCTTGAGATCAGCATCCTGAAGTTCGTCACCAACGTCACCGACGATCGCGACACCGTCGCAGAAAAAGTCGGCGGCGCCATGGGCATCGATGCCGCCACCATCTTGGCGAGCCCGCACACCATGGTGGGCTCCGCCGAACAGATCGCCGATGAACTGGTGGAGCAGCGCGACCGCTGGCAGGGCTCGTACGTCACGGTGCAACTCGACGCCATCGACACGTTCGCGCCAGTTGTTGCCGCCCTGGCTGGCACCTGATCCCCTCTCAGAATGTCCAACACCGTTCACAGCCTGATCGCACTTGGCTCGAACCTAGGCGATCGACTTGAGCACCTACGCGCCGCGGTTGGCGCGATCGACGCGCTCGACCACGTGGAGATCACCGCCGTGTCGGCGCTGTACGAGACCGCACCCGTGGGCGGGCCCGATCAGCAAGGCCCCTATCTCAATGCCGCTCTTGCCGCCACAACCACGCGATCAGCCGCCGATCTGCTGGCGGCGCTACACCGCATCGAGGCAGACCGCGCTCGTGTGCGACGCATCCGGTGGGGCCCACGCACCTTGGATCTCGACCTGCTCGTACACGGCAGCCACATCAGCAACGACGATGACCTCTCCGTTCCACACCCACGACAGCACGAACGCCGTTTCGTGCTGGTGCCGGTGTGCGATGTGGCCCCCGACATGATCCACCCAGTGCTCGGGCGGCCGATGTCGGACCTGTTGGCTGACCTCCCCGTCATCGACGGAGACCTCACCGCTGTCGCCCACCAATGGCATCGCCACGACGATGAGGTGGATAGCCGGTTACATGACGACATCGCCTGACCAGACCACTGCTCACCCACCACTCGCAGCGAGGACACCATCATGATCACGCCCGACCATCTCTTGGAATTGTGGTCTGCGCACCGCGACGCGGCCACAGCACCCGACCCGTGCGCCCACTGCATTTTCCCCGCCAGGGCCGCACCCTCAACGATGAGCCGTACCAGCTCGGTGTGATGAACCTGTCACGCGACTCGTCGTACCGCGAGAGCATCGTGCACGACCTTGATGCTGCGCTCTACCGCGCGCGGCGCATGACCCTCGAAGGCGCAGCGATGGTGGACATCGGCGCCGAATCCACCGGCACCAACGCCGACCTCGTCGACATCGCACGCCAGATCGACACGTTGTTGCCCGTGGTGCGCGCACTCGTCGACGAGAACATCATGGTGTCGGTGGAGACGTACCACACCGAGGTCGCCGTTGCCGCCCTCGATGCCGGCGCCGCGGTCATCAACCTCACCGGTCGGGTCGACGACACAGCCCTCTATGAATCGATCGCCGCTCATGAGGCCGGGCTGATCCTGTGTTACACACCGGGCACCACCGCCCGATCAGGTGATGACGTTCCCACCGCCGAGCGGATGATCGACGAACAGATGGCTTTCTTCACCGAACGCCTTGACATGATCTGCGGTGCCGGTGTCGAACGCATCTGGATCGATCCGGGTTTCGGTTTTGCGCTGAACCTTCCCGATGGGCCGGCACGGGTGCGCTATCAGACCGACAACTTGGTGCAGTCGTTCCGTTTCCGTTCGTTGGGCTGGCCGACCTGCGTCACCATGGCCTCGTCGGTATACCTGTTCCACGATGAAGCGCGCGTGGCAGAAACCGCCATGGCCGTGCTGGCGGTGCAGGCCCGCGCGGGACTGATTCGCAGCCACGAGGTAGCCCGGGTGCAACCAGTGCTCGACATCGCATGTGTTCGTGACCACAGCAACTGCCCGAGCTGCGCCGGGGATCACTCGCGACTGAGGTCAGACACGACTGGGGTCGAAGCCGTAGGGCAGTTCCAGCCGGTTCGCTTCCAGCAGCGCAGTATCGGCGAGCACCTCCGATGTAGGGCCATCGGCCACCACGCGGCCGCCGCTCACCACCACCGACCGCGGGCAGATCTGCAATGCGAAGGGAAGGTCATGGGTGACCACCAGTTGGGTCTGGGGCAACGACACCAACAGATCTGCCAACTCACGGCGACCGAAGGGGTCTAGACCCGATGTGGGCTCATCGAGAACGAGCATGTGCGGATCCATCGCCAGCACGGTGGCGATGGCCACCCGGCGCTTCTCTCCCCCGCTCAGGTGATGCGGTGTGCGATCGATGAGATCCATCGCGCCCACCTGGGTGAGTGCCCGTTCCACAATGGCGTCGCGATCACCCTTGGGCACCCCGAGGTTTGCCGGACCGAATGCGACATCAGCACGCACACTCGGCATGAACAACTGGTCGTCGGCGTCTTGGAATACCGCACCCACCCGCCGGCGAATCTCAGCCAGGTTGTCGTCGCACATCTCAAGGTCACCGATGGTGATCGCGCCCTGCTGCAACTGATGCAAACCGTTCAGATGCATCACGAACGTGGTCTTTCCCGACCCGTTCGGGCCGAGCACCGCCACCCGTTCACCGGCAACGACCTGAAGACCGAAGCCGTCAAGTGCCCGGTGATGCTCCCCGGGGTAGGTAAAGCACAGCCCGTCCACACTCAATGGCGCACAACTCATAACGATCTCCTCACAACAGTCCCAACACCAGCACGGCAACCACCGGAGCCGGCACGATGATTGCTGCCCACCAGTCCGACCGGGGCCGTGACTGCTCCACCAGGTCGGGCATCACGCCGGTGTACCCACGCGCGAGCATGGCCTGGTGCACCCGCTCGCCACGCTCATAGGAACGCACGAACAACGCGCCAGCTGACGACGCGATGGGTTTGGCCTGCCACAACCAGCGCGGATCGTGAGCGCGGGCCACCATGGCGGTGCGCATCCTGCCGAGTTGGGCGACCAGCAGATCGAGATAACGAATCATGAACGCCACGATGGAGATCAGCACACGTGGCACCCGCAACCGCGCGAAGCCCTCCAACAGACCGGTCACCGGGGTCGTCGCCGCCAGCACGATGGACGCTGACGCACCGATCAGCGCCTTGGCCGCGATATTGAACGCTGCCCACAGGCCATCAGTCGACAACGATACGCCCAGCACCTCGGTCTGCTCTCCACCACCCACAAAAGGCACGAGCACCGCCATCGTCATGAATGGCAAAATCACCGCGCAACGAGCCAGCCACACCCGCACCGGAATGCGAGCCACCGCGATGAACGCGAGCACACACACCAGCGCGACCGCGAATACTTCAACGCGCTGACGAGGCGCGATCGCCACACTGATGACGAACGCGAACGTGGCAACGATCTTGACCTGCGGAGCAAGCCGGTGAATGACCGTGTTGCCAGCTATGTGCAGCCGATCGACCGATGAACCGTGCCCGCCGCCCATTGATCAGGCGTTCTGGGTGCGGCGGCCGATCCGACTGGCCCCGAAAAGGCCGTAGGTGATGAGAACACCCGCCACACCGGCCACCGCGAGCGACACCGTGGCGTTGTCAACACCAGAGGTGGCGTAGTCGGCGAAGATGCCGGAGTCGAGAGCGTGGTCGCGGGCGCTGGAGATGAACCCTTCGTCCTCGGCGACCTTCTCGAGACCGTCAGGGTTGTCAACCGCAAACTGGCTGACCACGGCCGCAACCACAATCGTGGACAAAAAGGCTCCAATGACGAAGGTGCGCGTACCGACGCGCGCCGGACGTGAGAGATCCGCGAGGTCGAGATCTGCCGCACCGGCAACAAGATCGGGTCGCGCAGCGAGCACAGCGGCAATCACCAACGCGCTGATGAGACCTTCGCCGATGCCGATCAGAGCATGCACGCCGACCATTGCACCGAACACGGTGTCGAACGCGACCGGTGCCGACGCACCGAAGAGCCACTCAATCGAAAATGCTGCCGACGACAGCACTACCGAGATGCCGGCGGCCAAGGCGGTCGCCCCGACCACCCCCGCTGAGTTCGCGGGCATCACACGACGCAGTAGGCGGAAGGCAGCCCATCCACCAAACGCGGTCACGATCGACATGTTGATGGTGTTGTACCCGAGCGCGGTCAGCCCGCCGTCGGCGAAGAGCACGGCCTGCACCACGACCACCACGGTGACGATCAACGAACCGACCCATGGACCGAGCAGGATCGCCGCGAGTGCTCCGCCGAGCAGGTGGCCAGTGGTGCCCGCAGCGACCGGGAAGTTGAACATCTGCGCCGCGAAGATGAACGCAGCAGCGAGTCCGGCAAGGGGAACTTGCCGGTCACCGAGTTCGTCGGTGGCCCGACGCAGACCGATGGCTGTGACGACGATGGCGATCACTGCCGTCACAACGGCGACCCCTGGCTCCAGGAACCCATCGGGTGCGTGCATGGCCACGATGGCCGGCGAATCAAGCATGTCATCTATCCCTTCACCGGGGACCGCGGGGGGTGCGGTCACCGGATTGGATTTGACACTAAACGGCCATAGCCCTAAATGCAACTGATTCGCAATAACGCCGTTGGAGGTCACAGCAGGCGCCGCCCTTAACAACCGCTGGGCGTCGACCACTATTCCGAATCCCGACGCCATCACCTAGGGTGCGCCCATGCTGCTCGAAGCCACCCTGCGCGCGAGCGACCACCGCATGACCCGACCACGACGCGTCGTGTGGGATGTGCTGAATTCAACCGGCCGTCACCTGAGCGCTGCTGAGATCGTGGACGCGGTGCACGAACTCGACCCCGGCATCAACTCCTCATCGGTGTATCGCACCCTCGGCCTATTCGCCGACCTCGACTTAGTGCGCGAATCTCGCCTCACCGATGAGGCCAGCACCTGGGAAGTCGCCCACCCCGACGACGTGATCCACCTCGTGTGCTCACTGTGTGGTGCCACCACCCATCACGCGACCGACGCGGTCGATGCCCTGCGCACCCAGCTCGGTGCCGGGTCCGACTTTCATGCAGCCGGTATCGATGTGCGCGTCACCGGCACGTGCTCCAACTGCATCACCCGTCTCCACGACTGACCCGAGTACCGCCAGCCAGCTATGACCGCTCACGACCTGCCCACATCGACCATCGACATCGTCGGCGGTGGGATTGGCGGCCTCGTCGCCGCGCTCAGCCTGCATGAACACGGTTATGACGTCGTCGTGCACGAATCCGTTGAGCAGGTGCAACCCCTCGGGGTCGGCATCAACTTGTTGCCACACGCAGTGCGTGAGCTCGATGCCCTCGGCCTGCTCGACGACCTCGAAGCATCCGCGGTGACCCCGAGCACGCTTGCCTATTTCACCGCTCATGGCCAGTCCATCTGGGACGAACCCCGCGGACGCGCCGCCGGCTACAACTGGCCACAGTTATCAATCCACCGTGGCACCCTGCAGATGATCCTGCACGACGCTGCCCTGCAGCGACTGGGCCCCGAGCGGGTCATCACCGGGCACCACCTCGTCGACGTGGTGAGCGATGACAGCGGCGCCACCGTCACCTACCACCGCCGACATGACGACACGACCGTGCAGCATCGCGCTGACATCGTGGTGGCTGCCGATGGCATCCACTCCGCAGTGCGTCGGGCTCGCCACCCCCACGAAGGTGCACCGCTGTGGAATGGCGCACTGCTGTGGCGCGGCGCCGTCGCTCATGCACCAATCCTCGATGGCCGCACCATGGTGTGGGCTGGCCACCCCGATCAGAAATTCGTGGCCTACCCGATTGCCGACCTCGACGATGGACGACAGATGATTAACTTCATCGCCGAGTACCGAACCGCCGACCGCGACCTACCCGAGCGAGAGGACTGGAACCGCGTCGGCAACCTCGACGATGTCCTGCCCCGCTTCACCGACTGGTGCTTCGACTGGCTCGACATTCCGGCTCTCATCGCCTCGGCACCACAGACGTTCGTATTCCCCATGGTGGATCGCGACCCACTGCCCACATGGAACGACGGACGCGTCACCCTGCTCGGCGATGCCGCGCACCCGATGTACCCCATCGGGTCGAACGGCGCATCTCAGGCAATTCTCGACGCACGAGTGCTGACCGGATGTGTGCTCGCACACTCCAACGATCTCGATACAGCCCTTGCGATCTATGACGCTCGACGTCGCCCCGCAACCGGGGCCATCGTGCTCGCCAACCGTGGCCTCGGACCCGAAGCACCCATGCAATTAGTGCACGAACGCGCACCCAACGGTTTCACATCCATCGATGACGTCATCTCACGCGACGAGATCCTGGAGGTCACCGAGGGGTATCGCCGCACCGCCGGATTCGCGCTCGAAGCACTCGCGCAGGGACGTTCACTCGTCGATGCCGACTACAGCAGAACCGACGCCTGAGATGCCCGCCATCCCACCGCCCGATGACACCGCATGGGCACCGCTCGGAACGCCCGGATGCGACATCCAGAGCCTGCTCGATGACCCAACCGCAGCGGTGAAGGCCTTTCGCACCCAGCCCGGAGGATGCGGGCCCGGCCTGCACCACCACGTGGTCGACCAATTGATTCTGGCCACCGCCGGCGGTGTCGCCGTGGAGATCTCAGGCGAGGCCCACATGCTCACACCCGGCGAACTCGCACTCATTCCTGCAGGGGTGGCACACCGATGCGCCAACCCCGGTCCCGACGTGGATCACCACCTCGAGTTCTTCCTGCCACGGGTGCCCGATGGCGCGCCGATCCTTATTCCGGTGGACACCGTCGCTGATGCCCCGGGCTCGCCGCGCGATGCCACCCTCGTGCGAATCGATGATGGCGACATGGTGCTGGTGCACACTCCGACCCACACCGTGCGCAACGGCGGCGACCACACCGACGCCGATGTGGTGCTGCGTACCGATCGGCTGCATCTGGTCATCAGCGCTCGCGACACCATCGACTAGAACCAGCACCATGAGTGTCGCACCCGTCACCCGCATCGCTCCCCCATCCCACTGTCGGCGAACCAAGCGTTCCACCGTCGCCGCGTTCGTTTTGATGGGGCTCCTCGCCGCCTGCGGCGGCAGCGACGACCCGGCATCGAGTAACGACTCGACCGATGCCAGCCAGACCACCTCAGCACCGGCAACGACCGTGCTCGCCACCACCGTGCCCAGCACCGTGGCTGCCACCACCACGACAGCACCGGCCGACACGACGACCACCACCGAGGTGCCAGCCAGCGAGCTCACCATCACCGTCCCCACCAACATTCCCGCACCTGCAGCGCGCACGATCACCGAACTGTTGGCGCTCGAACGGCCGCTGATCATCGCTCATGCCGGCGGAGATCAAGAACTTCCGCATTCCACCCCATACGCCTACGCCAGGTCCGCTCTTGCCGGTGTGGACATGTTGGA
>RFST01000007.1 GCA_009923855.1 Actinomycetota bacterium | reverse complement strand
GAGTTGTTCTTCGACTCGACGACCAGTGGCAAGAGCGTCACCGTTCACACGAACAAGATCATCGAGCTCACGAAGGTGTCGACGAAGCTCTCGGGCTACGACAAGTCGAAGAACAACGGACGTCCGCCGTGGGTGATCTTCCACTGGGGCAAGTTCCGCTCGTTCAAGTCGGTGGTGTCGTCGGTGTCAGTGAACTACATCCACTTCTCCAACACCGGCGATCCGTTGCGTGCTCGGGTGAACATCGATCTCACCCAGTACGAGGACGACAAGAAGTTCCCCGCGCAGAACCCCACATCGGGCACTCCCGCGCCGCAACGCTCACATATGGTGCAGCCCGGCGAAAGTCTCGATCGCATTGCGTGGCAGCACTATGGCGATGCCACCCAGTGGCGTGCGATCGCGCAGGCGAACCGCATCCGTGACCCATTCTCGGTGCGCCCTGGCACCATGCTCGACATACCGACGGTGGATGGCTGATGGCCGATCCGATCACGCAGGTGCCGGTGATCAAGGTGGGTGGCTCCAAGCTGCCGACCGCCACCATGTCCGAACTGGTTGACCTTCGGGTCGAACTGTCGGTGCACGCCTCTGGGTCGGCGCAGATGCGCTTCATGGACACCGATTTCGCTCTGATGGACAGCGGAAAGTTCGCCGTCGGGGCCACGGTGTCGATTGAGATCACCGACGACAAGAACTCCGCAGGTGAGGTCTTCGACGGCGAGATCGTGGCGGTGGGAGTCGACCAGGGACCAAGCGGGCGGCATCAATTGCTGGTCGAGGCATACGACCGAACCCATCGCCTGAGTGGTGAGACAACGGTGAAGGCGTATCTCAAGAAGACCCGTGACGCGGTGGTGAAAGAGATCGCCAAGCGTCACGGCCTGAAGGCCAAGTGCGATTCAGCCGGTGCCGCTGAGCCTTACCTGCTGCAGACCGGGACCGACTACGCCTTCTTGTGGGAGATGGCCCGCATGGTGGGCTTCGAGTGGTTCGCCGACGGCGACACGTTGCACTTTCGCAAGCGACCATCGAAGAGCGGCGCCACGGTGACATGGGGTGACGATCTCTACCGGTTCACCGCTCGCTACTCCGCCGTCGATGTCGTGTCGAAGGTGACCGTTCAGGGTTGGGACTCCGCTCAGCAGAAAGAGTTCAAAGGTGACGCCAAGGACGTGCCGTCACCCAAGCCGGAGCAGCTCGGCTCGACCGCACCGTTCGTGAAGACCCAGCACGGCAAGGCCAAGGGCAAATTCGGAAAGCCACTGGTGATCGGATCAACGGCGGTTCGTGACGCCAAAGAAGCCGAAGCGTTCGCCACCTCGGTTGGTAACGATCTGGTTGGCGCGGGGCTGTCGGTGCGCGGCGAGACGCAGGGCAACCCGAAGATCACCCCCGGCGCGATGGTGGAGGTGAAGAACGTCGGCAAGGATCTCGCCGGCAAGTACTACATCACCGAAGTGGAACACGTCTTTGGTTCCGGGCGCCCGATGACCACCCGGTTCGCCGTCACGGGACACCGTGGTTCACACATTGTCGACATGGTGCGCCAGGGCCATTCGGGGCCCGGCGTCTCGGGTCCGGCAACGTACGGCGCCGGTCCGGTTGTGGGTGTGGTGACGAATACCAACGACCCGGAGAAGATTGGTCGGGTCAAGGTCAAATATCCCACCCTCGGCAAGGAAGCTGAGAGTGATTGGGCACGTGTCGTGGCTCCCGGCGCAGGCAAGGAACGCGGACTCGATTTCCGTCCCGAGGTCGATGATGAGGTGCTGGTTGTCTTCGATCGGGGAGATCTGCGGTCGGCCTTCGTCATCGGAGGACTCTGGAACGCCAAGGCAAAACAGTCCGATGCGGATGTGGTGGCCGATGGGGTGACTACCAAACGGGTCATCACCTCGCGAGCAGGCCACAAGATCACCATCTCCGATGGCAAGAAAGGCGCCGCGAAGGGCGACAAGACGCGTTTTGTGGAAATCGCCCTCGGCGACGGCAAGACCACGGCGATGTTCGGCGAAGACGGGGTAGCGATCGAGGCGGCGAAGGGCAAGAAACTCACCTTGACCGCCGGTGATGCATCGATCACTCTCGACGACAGCGGCAAGGTGACGATCAAGTCCAAGGGCGTCACCGTGGACGCACCCGCTGGCGACGTGCAGGTGAAGGGCAAGTCGGTGCAGATCAAGGGATCGACCGGTGTGAAGATCGATGGCGGACCGTCCTTCGATGCCAAGGGTGCGCAGGCCAAACTGACAGGTAGTGCAATGGCCGCGATCAAAGGCGGGATGGTGAAGATCAATTGAGGTGCCAACGATGAGCGACCCATCAATGCCGTCCTACGTCGGCCGAGGAATCGCGTTCCCGATGCGTGTCGACGCGTCGGGTTCCATCGCCACGTCCACCGGCGTGGAGGACCTCGAGAAGGCCATGCGTGTGATCTTGTCGACCGCGCCGGGTGAGCGACCGATGCGGCCCGAGTTCGGGTGCCGCATCTGGGAGATGCTCTTCGAGCCGATCACTCTGAACAACCTCGGCCTGATGGAATCGATGGTGCGTGAGGCCCTTGCGAGATGGGAGCCGCGCGCGGAGGTCACCGAGGTCACCGCGGTGAGCGACGATCCCTCCACCGGTTCGGTGCACATCGAGATCGAGTACACGGTGGCGACGACCAACGAGACCCGGAACCTCGTGTATCCCTTCTACACGATTCCGGGTGAAGGCGACGACGAGGACATCTGATGACACTGCCCACCCCGAATCTCGACGATCGCCGTTTCCAGGACTTCGTGGATGAAGCCAAGCGCATGATCCCGTCGTTGTGTCCGGAGTGGACGAACCACAACCTGTCCGATCCGGGTGTTGCCCTCATCGAGATCTTCGCCTGGATGTCAGAGCAGGTGTTGTTCCGGCTCAATCAGGTGCCCGAGCGCATGTACATCGACTTCTTGAATCTTGTCGGTGTGCGGCCCTTTGGCGCATCTGCGGCCACCGTGCCGGTGACATTCTGGCTGTCCGCACCGCCGGAGGAGGCCGTCGTCGTCCCCGAGGGCACCGAGGTGACGACCGAGGGCGAGGACGGTGTGGTGTTCGCCACCCTGTCGGAGTTGCGTATCGAACCGGCCACGCTGCTGTCGGCGATCACCGCGACACCTGAAGAGGTCTTTGCCGATGTCACGGCTGAACTCGAGTACGACCGCGACACGGTCACGTGTTTCCCATCGGTGCCGGTTCGTTACGGCGACGCCTTCCATCTCGGTTTCGACGGATCGATGGCCGGTCAACTCGTGGAATTGGGTGTCACCACTGCCGAGCGCGGCATCGGCGTCGACCCCGAGGACGCACCGATCATCTGGGAGGCGTGGACCGGCGAGGTGTGGGCACCATGCACGATGGTGGTGGACACCACCGGTGGCCTCAACCGTGACGGTGTGGTGCGGATGGTGGTTCCGCCCGCTCATGAAGCTCTCACGCAGGCCGGGTTGCGTCGTTGGTGGATTCGGGTGCGTCTCCTCGAGCCTCGTCCCGGTCAGGCCGGGTACGGATCATCACCGACCATTTCCGATATCTCGGTGACACCGCTCGGTGGGTCGGTACTCGCCGAACACGCGAATCTGGTGAACGCGGAAGTGGTGGGGCGCTCCATCGGGGAACCGGGTCAACGATTCGCGTTGGCGAATCGACCGGTGCTGGCGCGCCGACCTGGTGAGCATGTGGTGGTATCCCACGATGGCCGGCATCGCATCTTCCGCGAAGTGACGGACTTCTCCCATTCAGGTCCAGATGACGACCACGTGGTGTGGGATGCCGCATCGGGCGTGCTCGAGTTCGGTCCCGCGGTTCGCTATGCCGACGGCAGCACCGTGCAGCATGGTGCGGTGCCGCCATTCGGCGCCGAGATCATGGTGCCCATGTACCGCTGGGGTGGGGGGTCAGCCGGCAATATCGGGGCAGGCACCTTGACCACCTTGCGTGAAGCGGTGCCCTATGTCGACCGGGTGGTGAACCTGGCTCCTGCAACCGGAGGTGTCGACCCTGAGAGTGTCGACGAGGTGCGCCAGCGCGGCCCTGCCAGTCTCCGAGCGGGTCAGCGCGCCGTCACGGTGGGTGATTTCGAGCAACTCACCTTGGAATCGTCACCGCTGGTTGCACGTGCGCTGTGCTTGCCGCCGGAGGAGCATTGGGGTCCGGTGCGGGTGCTGGTCGTGCCCCGGTGTGATCTGCCGCCCGACACGGTCAGCATCGACGACTTCGCGCTCGACGATGATCTGTTCTCCACCGTGCGCGACCACCTCGAGGAACGTCGCACCCTCGGATCGGTCGTGCGGGTCACCACCCCCTATTACCAGGGCGTGTCGGTGATCACCCGTGTGCGTGCCGCGACCGGTCGGTCGACATCGCAGATTCGTCAGCGGGTACTCGATGCACTGCACCAGTACCTGTCACCGGTGATCGGAGGGCCGAACGGCACCGGGTGGCCGTTCAACACCGGACTGTCAGCGACCGCGTTGGCCGCCATGATCGGCGAGATCGACGGTGTTGGTGGCATCGACGAGATAGCCCTCTTCGAAGTCGACCTGCGCAACGATCGTCGCCTAGGCGATTCGACCGAGTTCGTGGCCCTCGATCAGGGCTCGCTGTTCCTCGGTCGTCGACATCAGGTGGTGGTGAGATGAGCGCGCTCGTACCAGCCACCACGGTGTACCCGCAGGGGTGGCTCACCGGTCAATTGCCCATGGGGGTGCGCGAGGATGACTTCACGGTGCGTTTCGCGACCATCTTCGAACGGCTCGCCGAGTCGATTCGTGCTGATGCCGACAATGTGGAGTACGTCGCCGACCCAGCGGTGACACCGCTGCCGGTGTTGGCCTATCTGGGACGCTGGATGGGCATCGACCTCGTCGACCCTCGTCTTGATCCCGAGCACCAACGTGAAGTGGTGGAGGCGTTGGGTCACACGCTGACGCGTCGGGGCACCGCAGGAGCGTTGCAGGAACTTCTCGAAGCACTCACCCGAGGGCAGGTCTGGGTGACTGATTCGGGTGCGGTCATCGGCGACGAAGATGTGCCCACCTATCGGCCTGTGGATGTGCATCTGTCACGTCTGGGGCATCTGCGCATGCATGAGGTCGAAGCCATTGTGCGCGCCGAGGTTCCCGCCCATGTGCCGGTGCGGGTCACCGTGGCTCCGGAGGTTGCCCATGGCTGACAACCACGATGATGTTCGCGCCGACGAGCGCACCGATGTGGATGATGTGGTGATCACCCCGGTGAGCGATGGCGAATTGGATCTGTTCGAACCCGATGACGCCATTGGCGGCGTGGATGTGGTGGTGATCGACGAATCTGAGACCACCGAGATCACGCATCCGGTGCGGGTAGAGACCGGGATTCTGATCTCAGATGGTTCTAGCGATCGCGAAGTGGCGCAGCTCGATGTTGATGGCCCGGGTCACACCGTGGTGGTCGAGTGCCCGGGGTGCGGTTTGCTGTGCGAAGGCGTCGATCCTCGCCCCACCGCTGCATGGTTCTGCCCGAATTGTGACTATCCGTTGTTTCTTGCTGCACCAGCTCCGGCGGCGGTGACGACGAACACCGCCCTGGCACGGCGGCGACTTCCCGGCACCGACGGACGTGAGATGCTCGGCGCCGATGCCTGCTGGGCCTGCGGTGAACGCAACCCTCCGGGCACGATGAATTGCATGCGATGCAGTTCGCAGTTGATACGCCCGACTGCTCCGGCACCTCTTGAGGCACCTGCGGCCGAACCGGCCGAGGTCGAACCGCTGGTGTTCGTGGCACGTCGTTGGCCGCTGGTGACCGGTGGCGCCCTCGCCGGCGCCGTCGTTGCCCTGTTGGCGGTGTGGATCTTCTGAGGTCGATGAGATGATCGATGCGCTCGACCGATCGCTGGAGGCATTCCTTCGTCGTGCGGTGCCCTTGCCGGCATCGCAAATCGACGTGATGTTCGGTGCCCCGGATCGTGATTGGTCAGCGCAACGCAACCGGCCAACGGTCGGCCTGTTTCTGTACTCCATCGTGCCGGCCACTACCCGTGCGGCGTCGGGTCTGCGAGAGCGTCGAGTGGGTGGCGACACGGTGCGCGAGCGCGATCTGCCCACCATGGCGCTCACCTACGTCATGACGGCCTGGGTATCAGACCCCGCTGACGAGCACCGCCTGCTCGGCGATCTGATGCGAACCGTGGCATCGAATTCTGAGCTGCCGGTGCAAGACCGCGATCCGGCACTTCCGTTCCCGACAGAGCGACTGTCGATGTCGCTGGTGGGGGAGAAGGACCGCCCGCGTTTCGATGGCTGGGGGTCGTTGGGCATTTCCCCGCGGGTCTCGCTCGACCTCACGGTGTATCTCCCCGCAGGGCCGCCGCTATCGATGGAGACCGCGGAACCTCCGACCACTGTCGATATCGATCTGGCCGACACCGAGCGACCGACTCGTGCTTCTCATCGTCGTCGGCTCGCGGGTCGCACCGATCCGGCCAATGCCGGTCGGCGTGTTGTCGGCCGTCGAGGGTCGGCCACGGTGGAGGAGTCCGGGCATTTCACGTTGCCGGGCGATTCGGTCGATGAACTGAGATTGGTCTCCGACACCGATCCAGATGGCGAACCGTTGACGTCGTTCACAGAGGATGCCGATGGCGAACGATCCGACGACGGATGAGCAACGCCTTCGCGCGGACCTGCTGACCACCGAGGTCACCACATCGCCCGACGAATGGGTCGAGGTGGAGATCCAGGTGTTGAACACCGCTCGGGTCATCGAGCAGGTGCGGGTCGAGGTGTTGGGCGTGGAGATTGCCGCGGCCGAATCTGAGCCGTCGACCCTCACGCTGTTCCCTGATGAGAGCGCCAGGCTGACGTTGCGATTGCGGTTCCCCCGGCAACTTCCGGCGGGAACACATACCGCGCTGATTCAAGTTGTTGGGCAGTCCACAGGAGCCGTCGCCGAGAACGAACTGGTGGTTCATGTGCCAGCGGCACCCGATCTCGTCGTCGAGGTGGATCCACCGATGCGGCGCGCAGGTCGCCGAGGCCGGTTCAACATGACGGCGGCGAATACTGGCAATACCACGCTCACCTTATTGGTACGCGCTACTGATGCGGACCAGCGCCTCAAACTACAGGTCGACACGCCAACGGTGAGGTTGACGCCGGGAGAACGCGGCACAGCCGGGATCACTGCTCGTCATGGTCGTCCTCTGCGCGGAGAGCCGCTCGAACATGTGTTGACGGTGACCGCCGAACAAGGCGATGTCACCGCCACCGGTACGGCACGGATGGTGCAAAAGCCGGTGATCACCGCTGGCATCGTCACCATCTTCACGCTGGTGCTGATCCTCGGGCTGTGGGCTGTGGCGATGTACTTCGGTGTACGTGCTGCGCTGGCGACACCGCCCCCCACCAAGTCGGTGCCGGCCACATGGGCTGAAGGTGTCGGCCTTGCCGATTACGACGTAATCGAGGTGGGCGGTTCGGTCACCGGTCGTGTGGTGGCCGGGACAACTGCCCAGCCCCTGCCGCGGGTCACGGTCGAGGCCTTCGATGGCGACGGTGTTCTGATCACCGCGGCGGCAACAGATGCCGAGGGTGTGTACACCTTGGGTGGTCTACGACCTGTCGATTACACGCTGCGGTTCAGGGGTACCGGCATTGTGGAGAGTTGGTGGCCAGATGCGCCAACGCGGTCGTCGGCAACGGCGTTGTTCGTGGCTCCCGATGCCACCACTCCCGATATCGATGCGGTGGTGAGCGGTGCGTCAGCAACCGTGTCGGGCCGAGTGATCGCTGGTGATGATGATCCTGTCGACATCTCGGTGACCGTGACGCCGGTGGATCTGGTCGATTCTGGTGAGCCGACGACGGTGCTGGCTGGCCCTGATGGCACGTGGGCGGTCGATGGCCTCGTCTCGCCGGCGACGTACCGCATTACCGCTGCCGCTGATGGCTACCAGTCGGTCGAGGCGAGCACGACCCTCGGGCCGGGTGAGACCGTGGTGGTGAACACGGTGCGCCTGCCGGCATCGGGTGGCACGATCGGCGGCACGGTCACCGGCCCCGATGGCACGCCGGTCGGTGGTGTCGAAATCCTCGTGCAGCGCGGCGATTTCAGCGCCGGCACCGTGACCCCGACGGCCGGAGTGATCGGCTCGTACCGGGTACCCGATCTCCCCACGCCGGCCACCTACCTCGTGACGTTCTCGGGCGAGGGCTTCTCATCGGAAACCCTGGCGGTGCGCCTCGGACCCGGAGAGGCCAACACCGGTCTCGATGTTGCGCTCACACCGGCGACAGGCACGGTGTCGGGCGTAGTACGTGCCGCCGATGGCACCCTGCTCGGAGGGGCGGTTGTGCAGATCGCTGGCGGCGATGTGGCAGTGGAGACCACCACGTTCACCTCCGGTGAGATCGGTGGATATCGCATTGGCGAACTGCCGATGCCGGGCATCTATACCGTCACCGTGTCGTTGGAGGGGTATGGCGCAGAGACCCTGCGGGTCGATGTGGATCCGTCCGCTCCAACCGTCGTCGCCGATGTGACACTCACCGAGAACCTCGGCCGAGTATCGGGTGTTGTTGTGGATGGCGCGGGCACGGCGGTGGGGGCGGCCACCGTCACATTGTCCGATGGGGCGGTATCGCGTCAGACGACTACGGCGTCGGCGCCGGTGGCGGCCATCGGCCGGTTCAGTCTCGAAGCTCTCGAACCAGGTGCCTACACGGTGACGGTGTCCGTGCCGGGGTATAGCGATCGCACGGTGCTGGTCGAGGTCAGCGAGGGTGCGGTGAGCGATCTGCGCGTGGAACTCGAGGCGGCGCCATGAGCGGAGCGGACACCACCTCGGGCGCACCGCGCTCCAATGTCGGCGACGATCGATTGCGGCTCGACATCGCCCCCGCACGGGTCGAATTGAATGTCGGGGAGCAGGCCGAGATCACCGTCGAGGTGACGAATACCTCCGACACGATTCGGATGTTTCAGGTGGACGTTCTCGGTGTGGATCGTTCCGATGTCATCATCACCGCTCCGGTTCTGCAGTTGTTCCCCGAGGAGCGGGGATCGTCGGTGCTGTATGTGTCGTTGCCCGCGTCGTATCCGGCAGGTCCGCATCGACTCGGTGTTCGGATCTCCGAACCCGGTGTCACATCCGTGCCCGATGTGGTGGGCGAATTCGATGTGGTTGCCCCGGCGATGCCGGCGCTGGAGGTCACCGCCGACCCGTCCACCTCCACCGGTGGTTCCTCCACGACGTTTATTGCGACATTGGTCAACACCGGAAACACCACCATCGATGCCGGTGTGTCGGTGACCGATGCTGAACGGGTGGTGACCGCCGAGGTGTCACCCGAGGTGGTCTCGTTGCCACCTGGTGCCCGCGGCACGGTGCAACTCGACGTATCCGGTCCACGACCGTGGTTCGGCATGCCGGTGATTCGCACGGTGGAGATCACCGCGCACACACCACCGGAGATGCCGCGCCTGCCCGCCGAACCTGATGCATCGTCGTTCACCGCGGTGGCGTTTGCTCAACGTCCGCGCCTGTCACGGCGTGCGGTGTCGATCGCGGGACTGCTGATCGCTGTGACCGTGTTCGCTCTGGTGATCAATGCGTCGTTTGCGTCGGTCGCCGATTTGTCGAAAGCGAACGAGGCATTGCTGAAACAGAGCCTCGGCGGTGATGAAGTGGCCGGTGAGCGTGCTGACCCCGGTGCGATCGGTGGGGCGGTGAGTGCGACCACCGGCGGTGGTATCGACGGCGCGACGGTGGAGATCTACGAGGATTCGACATCGGCGGTTGTTCCCGTGGCGTCGACCGTGACCGATGCCGATGGCGTGTATTCGTTCGGGTCGTTGCCGGCGGGGGTGTACCGGGTGAGGTTCACCGCGGCCGGCTTCGGGGAGTTGTGGTACCCCGATGGTGGGTCGATCGCCGATGCGTTCCCCATCGAGTTGGGCACCGGGTCCACGACCGACGCGGTCGACATTGAACTCACCGGCCAGGTTGGTGCGGTCGCGGGCCGCGTGATCGGGGAGGACCCGACCGGCGCCATCGTGGCGGTGGAGATCCCCTCCGACACGATCGAGGGAAGTGATGAGGCAGGGGTGGCAACCGTTGTGGCCGCTGTGGAGATCGATGCCACCGGCACCTTCGAACTCGGTCAATTACCCACCCCATCGGTGTATCAACTGGTGGTGGCCAAAGATGGCTATGCAACCGAGACGCTGCGCTTGGATCTGTCAGCCGGCGAATCGGTGCGTGGACTAGAGGTTCTGCTGCGCCGTGGAGATGGGCGAATCACCGGCACGGTGGTCGATGCCACGGGCACGCCGGTGCCCGGCGTCGACCTCTCGGCATCGGATGGCATCACCACGTTCACCACGCGCACGCTGAGTGGGGCATCGGCCGGCACGTTCGAGTTCCGCGATCTGACCACGCCGGTGACACTCACATTGGCTGCCGACCCCGAGGGATACAGCCCACAGTCGGTGACTCTCACCCTCGCCGATGGCCAACAGATCAACGATCTGCGCATTGTGCTTGCCGCATCGACGGGGTCGTTGGCGGGAACGGTGACGGGTGCCGACGGCAGCCAACTCGGTGGGGTCACGGTGCGAGCCGTCGGTGGGGAGGCAGACGCCTCAACACGCACACTGAGTATCGGCGATGTGGGTGCCTGGCGGCTCGACGGGTTGCCGGTGCCCGGTGACTACACGGTGACGTTCAGCGGCGAGGGCTTGCAGACCCAGGCGGTGGCTGTGTCACTGCCGGCAGGTGCGGGAGCCGACCGCAGTGGCGTTGATGTGATCCTGTCGCCGTCGCTGGCGAGCATGTCGGGATCTGTTGTGGAGATCGGCGGCTCGGAAATCGGTGGTGTCGCTGTCGATCTGGCCTCATCGTCGGTCACCCGTTCGACGATCACCGCCGATGTGCCCGCAGGGCAGTTCCGCTTCGACAACCTTCCACCCGGTTCGTACACCCTGTCGTTCTCGCGTGTGGGTTCCAGCCCGCAGACCCTGTTGGTCGACGTGACCGCTGGGCAGGCGGCCACGATCGGGCCGGTGGAGATCGAGGCGCAGGCGCGTATCACCGGGGTGGTCAAGCGTGCAGGGGTGGCCACGGCCGATGTCGGTGTGCAGGCCTACCGTCTCGCTGATTACCCCTCGACGGCGTCCGCCACCACGCTGACGGCGGCTGATGGGTCGTTCACCATCATTGGCGTCGATGCCCCCGAGACGTATGTGATCGAGTTCCGGGTGCCTGCGGGCGGCCCGGTGGCAGAGAGCCGCACGGTGTTCTTACCCGCGGGTCAGACCCTCGATATGGACGTGGTCGAACTGTGAGCGCGCCGTTGTCGAGGTCATGTGCCGCCGTTGGGCATTGCTGCCTACGGTGCGGTGAGGTTCTGCCATGAGAATGTCGCTGCATCCCGACCTGAGCGAGATCTCCCCAGGTGACGAAGTCGAACTGCAGATCACGGTGGCCAATGACGCCACCACCGAAGTCACACCGATCATCGATGTGCAGGGCCTCGACGCTGATCTGTGGGCGTTAGCGAACCCGATCCCGGTGATCGCACCCGGTGCGGTCGGGCGCGCATCTCTGCGGGTCCGACTGCCCGATGACTCCCCGCCCGGTGACCGCACCGTGGCGGTGACGGCACGCGCACCCGGTGCCGATGCGGGAGCATCCGCGGTCACGGTTCTGCGGGTGGGCACCAACTATTCGTTGGCGGTTGAAACCGATCCATCATCAGTGACTGGACGGTCGCGCGGGCGCCTGAACACGGTGGTCCGGAACCTCGGTGATGAAGACCTTGACGTCACGATGTCAGGTCGTTCCGAGGGTGCTGACGTGGAGATGCGCCCGGCGACGTTCACGCTGCCAGCCGGGAAGGGCGCTCGCCTCGGGGCGGTGATCACGCCGCGTAAACGGTCGTGGTTCTCCGAGCGGCGCCACGGCGTGGTGATCGAGGCACGATCGGGTTCAGTGCCGTCGTCGACGACGGCGATGTTTGTCCAACGCCCAACGGTGCCGCCGCTGTTGTTGCGTATCACCGCGGTGGTTCTGGCCTTGGCGGTGTGGGCGTCGGTGTCGTTTGTCCTGTTCGACCGCATCTCAGGTGACCCCGAGGTGGCTGCCCCGGTCGACACGGTCGTCGACAGTGGCGATGCGGGGCCTCCTGCCGATGTGGTTCTTGCCGGTGCGGCAACCGACGAGGACGATGCCGGTGTGACGCCGCCGGTTGTCATTGCCGGCACGGTGGAAGGCCCACGCGACGCCAGCGGGTCATCGGTGCTGGTCGAGCGGGTGTCATTCGGTGATGAGGGAACCACCGGTGGGTCAACCGGGAAGATCGCTGTTGGAACACCGGTGGCGTTCTCATCGGGAACGGTGTTGGAGAAGATCTTGGCAACCACAGATGAGGGAGGACGCTTCCGGGTGGGCTCGGGTCTCATCGCCGATGCCTTCTATCGGGTCACCGTGTCACGTGCCGGCTTCGACCTGACCTCTCAGGTGGTGACGACCGGTGGTGGCAATACCGAGATCGATCTCGCGATCACGCTCGTACCCGGACGGGGTCAGATGACCGGTCGGGTCACCGATCTCGCCGGCACACCCCTCGGTGGCGCGGAAATCGTGGCCACACAGGGAACCGTGACCTATCGCACGACAACGGCCTCGGAGGGCGAGGGGGTGGGCACCTGGCAGATCGATGGCCTCGCCACCCCGGCGACCTACCTGGTGACGATCATCGCCGACGGGCACGCCTCTCAGCAGCTGACGGTGGAGGTGGGTGGTGGTGCCGCAGTGAGTGGCGTCGACGCCACCATGGAGCGGGATCGAGGAACGATCCGTGGCGCGATCACGTACCGCGACGCGGGAGTAGGTGCGGTCACCGTCGCCCTCGAAGGTGACGTCAGCCGGACGACGACCACGCTCACCGTGGGCGATGTGGCGGGTTCATTCGATTTCCCGAATCTGCCCTATGGCACCTATCTGCTGACGTTTTCCAAAGACGGATGGCTGACCCAGAGCCGCGAGGTCACTGTGTCGACCGGTGATGTAGCGATCGACGTGCGCGATCTGTTGCCATCGACGGCGATCATCCAGGGTGCGGTCTCTCAGCAGGTCACGTCCGGCAGTTGCTCATATCCCGATCCGACCGCGGGTGACGCGGAACTGGCGGTGGGCAGCTGCGGCGGTGTGGGGGTGAGCGTCATTGGCGAAACCGGCACCTGGCGCACCACCACCGCCACCGGTGATGGATCATTCCGCCTGTCGGGAATCCCTGCCGGTGAATACACCGTCGAGTTCGAGCGCTACGGCTATCTGCCCGAGTTCTACCGTGTGATCGTCGGCCCGGGCGACACCATGACGCTGCCCGACGATGCGACCTACGACGTGGAGATGGCGGCCTATCGCGGCCCCTCGAACAGGTCGTTGCAACCGCTCGATGATTCGTCGATCGCGTTGCGCCTTGTTCCGGCAACACCCCTTGATGCCGGCCGGGTGACCGGCACTATCCGCTCGGTGCTCAACGTGGAAAAACCATTTGATGAGGCCTTCGGCGTAGGTGTTTGGTCGGGACCCTGTGACAGCGATATCGCTCAGGTGGCAGTGATTGGCCAGCCCGGACTCAGTTGTAAACTTGTTGACGGCGGTGGGTTCATCCTCGAGGGGGTTGCGCCAGGGGCTGTTGACCTCACCGTTGACTCACCTGGTTTTGGGACGACCACGACCACGGTGCAGGTCAGCCCGACCGAAGATACACGAGCTGGTCTCATCGCTCTGACGCCGTTGGCCACCCTCAGCTTGAACGTGGCCGGTGCAGGTGATCTGCCCGCGAGCGGTGTGGTCGCGTTCGTCGCTCCCACGACTGACGACGTGCCAACTTTTGATGGTTCTGATGGTGTCAGCGAGTGCACGGTAGCACGGCTGTCCGACGATGCCATGTGGAAACAGGTCATCGAGGTGCCCGAGAGCGCGTCGTCGCTGACGGGGCTCTGCGTCACGGTCGATGGAGCGGGTGATGCGGTCTTTAGTCGTGCCCTTGGAACCGGCACCTACGACGTCATATTGCCGGTGAACGCGGAGGACCCCACTGACGAGACCACCTTGGCTGGCACTGTTCCTCTTGATCATGTGCAACTGCAACGCACCATTGACGTGCAACAGGGTGAGAACGCGCGTCTGGATCTGCGGCTCCGCCGGTACGCCGTCATCTTCGGATCGATTCAGGAGCCGAACGCAACCACCGGCGCATACGACAACATCACCCCCGACAACCTTCCCGAGTTGGAGGCCTTCCCGTCGCTTGACACCGATGGTGAGTTCGGCACTGCAGGAAACGGCATCAGGTTCTGTCAGGTCTGGGGTTCCGACGCACCAGATGGTGCAGATGAGAACGACTGCCGACCCTTCGATGATCCGGATGCGCAACCACGACTCTCGATTGGTGAGGACGCGGGCCTTCCTGATGGATTGTTCCGGATCGACCGTGTGTTGGCCGATGCTGGCGACGTGCGGCGCTCGTACCTGTTTGAGGTCGTCACCGAGTCGGGGCGTTTCGTCCGGTCCCCGGCGCTGAACACGGCGATCGACGGGTTGACCTACGGCGAGGATCGTTCGGTGTCGGCGGTGGTGTCGCCAACCGCAGAACCGGCTCGGTTGAACTTCGTGTGGAGCAAAGCCGGCACCTACGTGCCAGTCCCCGAGGCTCAGGTCACTGTGAGCGGCACCTCGGACTTCCGTTCTCTTGAAGTCCCCCCGTATCGCGAGTCGGTCGAAGTCGTCTGTCCGAGCACAGCCTGCAACTCCACGGCGCGTGGTGAAGACGATCGCCTGTTCGTGATCTCTCCGTCGGTGTCGGCATCTGCGGAATTCATGACGACGCCGGCGACCGGTGATGACGCCGGCAGCATCATCTTCGACAACGTCTTCAGAACCGGCACGCTCACCGTCAGCGCGGAACGAACAGGGTTCAACGCCCTCAACCAGACGGTGGCGTTGGCATCGGCTCGTGGCGATGGCGCTCGGGTGGTCATGGTGCCGACACCACGTCCAGTGTCTGGCACGTTTTTCATTGAACCCGCGGCCAGCACCGAGCTGTTGAACAGCATGACGATGACCCTGACCCCGGTACAGGGTGGCTCGTCACTCACTGCCACAGCGACCGCGGTCAACAGTTCATCTCCAGCAGCCGGCGCAACGGTGTCGTTTGCCGAAGTGCCGCCCGGGGTGTACGACATCGTGGTGGCCGGTGACGGTCTCGTCACCACCGAGCTGGGTGAGTTGGACATTGATCCGGAGTCGTCGGTCCGAGCGTTCGACCTGAACGGGTACTTCGATGACGACCCCGCACTCGATCTCGCGGCGCGCACCATCGAGGCCGAAAAGATCCTTGTGGTCAACGTGGTCGAAGACCCACCGGGTGGTGTGAGTACGGCCGCTGTACCCAACGTCAGGGTGCGTTTGTTCGATGCCGATAGCGCGCTCGTCGGCATTGTCAACACCTGCGCCGCGAGCGAGGACGACGGTGGCGCCGTCGGGTGTCAAGCAGCAGGCGAAGCCCGTTTCACCGGCCTTGGTGAGGGCACCTACACGGTGAGAGCAGCCGCTCCGAGCGGCGACGGCTACATCACCAGTTCTGATGTCACGGTCAGCGTGACCAACGGGGCCGTCGATGACAATGGCGACCCAACGGTGGTGACGGAAACCGATGTGACGGTCGTTCGCTTCGGAGCGATCTCGGGTCGGGCGCTCGGCCGGATCGACGCTGCATCCTCGGGGACATCACTTGCTGGTGCGTCGGTGACGCTGTACGAGGTGGCCGGCGGACTTCGCTCGGCAGAGGTCGCATCAACAACAAGTGGCTCCGACGGGTCATACTCGTTCCCGGCGACGGTGGAGATCCCTGCAGGCTCCTACGAGATCGGTATCACCCTCGATGGGTACACCGAGGTCAGCGCGTCGGTCGCCGTGGCCGCTGGTACCGAGACCAGTGTTGCCACCTCGAGCACCACTCTCACCGCGAATCCCGCGGATGTCACCGGTCAACTCACAGACAGCACAACCTCGTTGGCGCTGCCGTTCGTGCGCGTGAAGGTGTTCGGGTCGTCGTCGTGCGCGGACCCGGGTACCTCGGCGTCGGCACCGGTTGATGTCGCCGGGGATGATTGCGCGTGGACCATCGACGATTCGGATCCCGCCCTCGATGGCACCCTGCCAGTCGATGGTTCGGGGGTGGGCACCTTCACGCTGCCGCCGCGGCCTGTCACCCTCGAGTTCGCTGAATACGCCTGGGATGGGTCGGCGTGGAGCCGGACCGAGCGTCCAGTGCTCGAACGCAGTTTCACACCCGTGGCAGGCGGCAACCTCGACGTTACAACCACGATTGCTCCCGCGGTTGGGTCGCTGTCAGGAACCGTGAACCTGCGCAACTATGACGGCGCGGCGGTGTCGTCCGGTGCTGGAGCCAGCGTGGCGATCTACGTCCTCGATGACGACGGTGACCCCACTGGATCTGCGGTTGCGGGGCCGGTCACCGCGGGCACGGGCGGGTCGTATTCGTTTGCGTCACTGGCTGTAGGGAACTACGGGCTCGTTGCGACATATGCGGGCTACACCGATTCCGCGGTGCAGACGATCAGCGTGGTGGCCGGTGGCGCGGTGACAGTTCCAGCGGTCACGCTCACCGCAACCCCGCGGAGTGTGACCGTGTCGGTGGTGTCTGGTGACGACGGAGCGTCTGCGCTGGGCAACCTCTCACTTGAGGCAACACCACCGACTGCAGGTGTGTCGCTCACGACGCAGACTGCGGTGACGAATACCAGTGGCGAAGCATCGTTCACCCTCGCACCGGGAGTGTGGTCAATCGCCAGCACTGATGGTGCAACCGCGAATCTCCAGGTCGGTGGGGCAGGCGTGGCGAAACATCTCGATACGTCTGCGGTGTCATTGACCGTCCCGGCCGGCACCGGGTCGTTCGACCACACGGTGGACAGCGGTGGCCCGTTGATCAGTTTCGTCAAGGTGTCCGGCACCATCACCGGCGCGGACTACGTCGGTGCGAGCAGCACGGCGCTGACCGGTGCCGACGTGTCGATTGCCGGCATCGACCTCGCGGTGTCCGCTGCGGGCGCATGGTTGGCATTCGTGCCGGCGTCAGCAACGGCGCGGAATCTATCCGTGGCCGCAACAGCGACGGGATATGACACCGGCACCGCGACAGTGAGTGTGGCCTCGTCGGTGGTAACCGGGGCAGATATTGAACTCATTGCGGCATCGAAGACGGTGATCGTAAGGGTGTCATCTGGCACCAACGATGCTGACCTCGACGGCCTGTCGTTGCTCGCCACCCAGCGTGATGGGGAGGCTGTCACGCCAATCACCGCCAGCGTGACGGCATCAGATGGCTCCAACGACGGAAAGCGTGTGTACACGTTTGTGGGTCTGTCGCCGGGTGTATGGACGATCGTGACCAGCGGTGGGGCCGATCTCGCGACGGCTCACCTCGATGTGGCGGCCGCCGATGGTGTTCGGGTCACCGTCGGGACAACCGACATCGATCTGAGCGATCCGATCATCGACTTCATTGAGGTCACGGGCACCGTGTACGAACTGCCGTATGCCGCGGGTACCCCGACTGCGTTGAACGGTGCCACTGTGAGCGTGGACTCTGAGGCGTCGGTGTCGTCGGTCTCGAGTGGCTCTGGCACGTGGAAGGTTCGAATTCCTGAACGAGCGACGGCCCGGTCGGTCGCCGTGACCGCCACGTCGGGCAGTCACGCCGCGAGCAGTGGGACATTCACTGTTCCCGCTGCAGCGGACAATGCATCGAGTGATCCGGTAACGGGCAGTGACCTCAACCTTGTGGCTACGCCGCGCAATGTGACCGTGCGGGCCACCTCCGGTGGAAGTGGCTTCCCTCTGGAGGGTCTGAATCTCGTCGCCACGCCCCCGGGCGGGTCAGGACTGAGTCCGGTCACTGCGAACACCGTGACTGGGGCACAGGGCTTCGCAACATTCTCCAACCTTGCTCCGACCACGTGGACGGTCTCGTCGACTAATGGTGCGGACGACACCTTGCGAGTCGATGGGGTTGACGTCGCCGAACACCTCGATGCATCTGGTGTGACTCTTGAGGTGCCGGTTGGGACCGGTGTGTACAACCACTTCACGTCGACGAACAACTCGTTGCTGCAGTTCGTCACCATCTCGGGCACGGTGTCGGCGTTGAATGAAGCCGGAACGGCCTCGTCTCCACTCGGTGGGGCCGTCGTTGCTGCGAACAGCGACGGTGATGTCACCGCGACGACCGACTCGTCCGGCAACTGGTCCATCCGTGTCCTGTCGGGTTCCTCGGGGCTGCAATTCGATGTGACCGCCACCAACTACATCACCTCGGCGATCACCGGTGTCAGCACGGCGAACCCCAGTGGTCGCAATGTGACCCTGACCCCGACCTCGGCGGCGGTGAGCGCGACGTTCTCCGTGGTGTCAGGGTCGGATTCTTCGACGGCGGTGACCGGGGTGTCGCTCACGTTGACCCCAGCGAGTGGCTCGGCCGTCACGGCATCCGACGATGACAACGACGGTGAGATCACGGTGTCGGGCCTTGAGGTGAAGGATTACGTGGTGACCGTCGTCGATGCCAACAGCGATGGTGTCGCTGATGGAGCCACGGACCACCTCGCCACCGGTCCGCTCAACCCCATCACTGGAGAGGACACGGGGAGCGGACCCCGCACGATCTCGGTGTCATCGTCACTTGGCACCCAGACCATCGAACTCGCGAAACTCGATACGTCGATCACTGGCACCATCGGTACGGCTTCCGACGCCGCACTCGCTGCATTGAATGGTGCCACGGTGACGCTCACGTCAACGGCTGGGCCCACAGTGTCGTATTCGGCCACGTTGACAGGCAACGATGTGTCGGCGGAGTCCCTTGCGGTGGCATCTGACCGCCCATGGACCGTCACGGTGTCGAAGACCTCATATGCCGACGCCACCCGTTCAATCGCCACCGGAGGGTCGGGCGCTCTGGGCCGTGTGACGCTCGCTTCAGCAACCCGGACCGTGTCGGGTGACCTCACCGGTCCTGCCGGTGCCACGGTGACGATCACGGCGAGTGCGCGGGGCTACGCCGATGCAACGTCCTCAACGCAGGTGGCCATCGATACGGGCACGGTGTCGTATTCATTGGCTGGCCTGTCTACCGATGTGACCTGGCGCCTCGACTTCTCGGTGACCGAGGCGGGAACGACGACAACCGTGTCGCGGTGGGTGGCCAACGGTGCTGGGGATGTCACCCTCAACCAGACGGTCGGCACAGCAGCCGTGGCGTCGATCACCGTCGTCATCGCCGATGTCACCGATGCGGGGGTGCGTACCGGACCGCTCGATGTCACCGTGACCCTGACAGAGGACACCACCATCAAGACGATCGGTGCCACGGGTTCATCGGGCCCAACGGGTGAGGTGTCGGCCACGGTCACTCTGGTGAAGGGCGTCACGTCGGGTGCACATACGTTCGCCAACCTGGTGCAACCCGCTGCGGGCACCACCGTGGACAGTGGGCGTTTCACGGTGTCGCTGTCGGCAACGAACTACGTGACGACGGCCGTGGACGACATCAGCGATATCGATCCGACGGATCAAACGGTGCTGGTCGAGATCAAACCGGTGGCGCGTGACGTTGACGTGACGCTCACCGCGGGCGGCGTTGCGTTGTCGGGTGCCTCGCCATCGCTCGTCAAGGGCGATGTCACAGCCTCGATGACCTCGGATGGCAACGTCTACACATTCGCCGATACCGAACTGCGTCCTGGCAGCTGGACGCTGACGGTGCCCGGCTACGCCACGCAGACCATCGCTGTGCCGATCGGGTCGGGAAGTCACAGCACCACGGTGGACCTCACTGCGGTGACCGGTGCGCAACTCGCGGTCACCACCCAGCCGGTTGGTGATAGCAGCGGCGCTGTGCTCGCCACCCAACCGGTGGTAGAGGTGCGCTCCGCCGATGGCTCAACAGCCACTCTCGATGATGCCACGGTGGTGCGCGCGGCAATCTCGTCGGGGGCGGGCGGGACGCTGCGCGGCACGACGAGTGCGGTAGCCAACGATGGTGTGGCCACCTTCGGGGATCTGCGCCTCGATGGCGTCGCCGGTACGGATTATGTGCTGACGTTCACCGCTGACGGACTGCCGCCCGTGCAGTCCGTCCCAGTACAGGTCACGGCGGGTGTGCCCACCGATACCGTGATCACATTGGGAGCCACCGGTGTCGACACCGACGCTGCAGCAACGACATCGGTCTCGGCCACGCTCGTCGACAGCGGCGGGAACGCAGCGGCGCCAACGGGCACCGTGGCCATCACCCAGGCCGCCCGGCTCAGCCTCCTCGGGTACATATTCAGCAACGACGACGGCAACGGGCACTGCGGGTGCCATCACAATCGCGGTGACGCACGATGGCGACGTTCTCGGTGGTTCGGTCTCGTTGCTGACCTCGCCTGGTGCGCCGGGGTCGCTGGCGGCGTCGGCGGGGAATGGCGTGGTGCATCTGGTGTGGGCGCCGCCGGCATCCGACGGTGGAGCAGCCATCACTGACTATGTCGTCGAGGTCAACACCGGATCGGGCTATACGACGGTGGCCGAGGGCACCTCGTCGGCGACCAATGCCCGCGTGCCGGGTCTCGCAAATGGCACTGCCGCCACCTTCAGGGTGTCGGCCACCAACTCGGTGGGTACCGGTGTGGCTTCGGCGACAGCATCCGCAACGCCCTCGGCCTCGGCAACGGCACCGGT
Organism: Actinomycetota bacterium; assembly: GCA_009923855.1. Lineage (GTDB taxonomy): Bacteria > Actinomycetota > Acidimicrobiia > Acidimicrobiales > Ilumatobacteraceae > Casp-actino5. Next base: position 6,548 of record RFST01000007.1, on the reverse strand, counting down.
GATCACTGCGGTCACCCCTGGCAGTGGTCAGGCCACAGTGGCCTATGTTCTCGATGATGATGGTGGCGTCACGGTTGACGACATCGAAGTGCAAGTCGATGGCGGAACATGGACCGCGCTCGGGTCGACCACCAGTCCGCTCACCGTGACCGGTCTGACGAACGGCACGGCGCATGTACTGCGGTTACGCCCCGTTGATGCCAGCGACGCGGTGACCGGTGATGCCTCGACGGCGATCACGGTGACCCCGCGTACCACGCCTGGGGCTCCCACGTCACTGACGGTGGCTGCACGAGATGGAGAACTGTCGTTGGGGTTCACCGCCCCCACCTCGACTGGCGGTGCATCGATTACGAACTACGAGTACAGCCTCGACAGTGGGTCCACCTGGGTTGCGCTGAGTCCGGCCGATGTGACCTCCCCGGTGACGATCACCGGCCTGACCAACGGCGCGGCCCAGACCGGCATCAAACTGCGCGCGGTGAGCGCTGCCGGAGCAGGCACCGCGTCGGACGGCACCGCATCGGGCACGCCGACAACGAATCCAACAGCGCCGGTTGTGTCGGCGGTGACCCCGGGTGATGGCGATGTGGACGTGGTGGTGACGGCGCCCACGCTGTACGGCCAGAGCGTGACCCGGTACGAGTATCAGATCGATGGTGGCGCGTGGACATCCACGGGTGGCACGGCGACATCGTTCACGATCGGCAGCCTCACCAACGGAACGACGTACCTGGTGAGAGTGCGCGCCGTGACGTCTGCGGGCAATGGTGAGGCCTCCGGTGGCTTCACGGCCATGCCATATGCCACGCCCGCAGCACCCACGTCTGTCTCGGCATCGGCGACGAACGGTGGAGCATCAATTGAGTTCACCGCCGCCGATAGCGGTGGGCCAGCGATACGTAACTACGAATACAGCCTTGACAGTGGCGCATGGACACCGATCAGCCCCAACACGACCTCGTCACCGCTGACGATCTACGGCCTGACGAACGGCACCGAATACAGCATCACAATTCGCGCGGTCACCGATCTGGCGAACGGCACCGCATCGTCAGCGGTCACCGTCACGCCGGTGGCTGTGGCGAGCGCACCGCAGGCGGTAGCGGTGAGCCCGGGTGATAACCAGGTGGTGGTGTCGTGGAGTGCGCCAGCTGAAGACGGCGGGTCGACAGCGACCTCCTACACGGTGCAGTACCGGTTGTCGACGGCGACCGAGTGGACGTCGGTGACCGGGGTCAGTGCATCACCGACGACAGTTAGTTCGTTGACGGATGGTTCGGAGTATCTGTTCCGGGTGACTGCGGTGAATGGTCAGGGAACGGGCGCCTATTCGGCAGCGGTGGCGGCCGTGCCCGGTGCAACCCCGGGAGCACCCACGATCACCGGTGTGGTTGCCGGTGACGGCGATGCGGTGGTGTCGTTCACTGCAGGCGACGCCAACGGTGCCACCATCACGAACTATCAGTTCAGCGTTGATGGAGGAACGTCGTGGACGGCGTTGAACCCGGTCGACACGTCGAGCCCGGTGACGGTGACGGGACTAGCGAATGGCACGGCCTACACAGTGCAGTTGCGAGCCGTGACCACGGTGGGAACGGGGTCAGCATCGGCGGCATCGAGTTCATTCACCCCGACGGGTACGCCGGGTGCGCCCACCGGGTTGGCGGTGAGCAGTTCCGATGGTGACGCCGTGCTCACGTGGACGGCACCATCGGCGACAGGTGGCGCGGACATCACTGACTACACCGTGCAGTATCGAGCCACCACGACGACCACATGGTCGACGTTTAGTGATGGCACGGGAACATCGGTGACAGCAACGGTGACCGGGCTTGACTCGGCGATCGACTACGCGTTCCGGGTGGCAGCGGTGAACTCTGAAGGCACTGGTGACTACTCCGGTGAGGTCGTGCTGGTGGCGGTGTCATCGGCGTCGGCCGCTCAGTCGACGATCAGCGCTGCCGACAGCGTGATCGATGACTCCGGGTCCACAACAGTGACCGTCCAGTTGGTTGACTCCCAGGGTCGCAACCTCACGGCATCCTCGGGAGCGGTGGTGATTAGCGCAGATAATTCAGCCACTGTCGGGTCGGTGACCGATAACGGCGACGGGACCTACAGCGCGACGGTCACCGCAACCACTGCTGACACCATCACGGTTTCGGCCACCTTGAACGGTGTGGCGATCAGCGATTCGACCACCATTGAAGCCGCTGACATTCAGTTGAGGTTCAGTGCCCGTGCGCTTTCGACCATCAATGGTGGTTCTCCAACATCGGGCTCCACGTTGACTTCGTGGAACTCCTCGGTCGGCGGGGTGACATCTTCGAGCATCGTCGGTGACCCCACCTATGTCACGAACGGTGTGCAATTCGATGGTGACGACGGACTGGTTACCTCGTCGACAGCGTTGTTCAGCGGGGCGTCTGACGACCTGACCTTTTTGTATGTCGTCAGCCCAACGTCCGTCGACGGTCAGGCGTTCATCCTGTTCCAAGAACACACCAACTGCACAAAAAACATCGAGCTCGGCATTGACACCGGGGCGGGAGACGGCACCGGCAATGTGGGCCTCCATCGCGGCTGTTCCGATGCTGTGGTGTCACCATCGGGCGCAATCGGTACGTCAGGTGGGCATGTGGTCGTCACTCGCGTGCTGGCAAGTGGGTCCACTCCAAACAATGTGAAGATCGACGTAGATGGCTCCGCGGTGACAGTGTCGCAAGATGATGATGGTTGGCTGGATTCAGCGTCATACCCGACCGGACCTAGCGCGCTACACATTGCTCACCGCGATGGGAGCCAAGGCGATACTGATCCGGATCCCGACGCTTTCTTCAGCGGCACATTGCACGAACTCATCGTGTTCACCGATGCCCTCAGCAATACTGAGGTGAGTGACATCACCGCCGCGTTGATTGCCGAATACGGGCTGTAGGCCCTGAGGAACGCACTACGGTGAACACATGAGCGCTGAGGACACCTCTACCGACACGGGTGACCATCGGGGAACGGCTGGTCGCAGCACCTCGGGGACCGTGCGCCGTCGTCGGCCGGTGCGTCGTGGCCCCGTAGATGCCAGCGACGAGTCGGGTGACGAGTACGTGAAGGTGCGGTCGGTAGCCGAGGAGCCGGGGGGTCGCGTCATCGTGGATGACGGCGCCGAACCCGACACGTTGACCCCCGACGAAGTGACGTCAAGCCAACCGGTGGAGCCTGCGGCCGCTGCGGCGACCAGCGGTGATAGCGATGCCACCTTGGCGCTCGTTCTCGACGCCGTGCGGTCGTTTCTTGAAGGCCATGACGGTCTTGGCGCCGAGCACCCAGTCACCCAAGACCGTCTCGAACGACTTCGGCGGGTGGCCGTACTTGTGGACCGACCTTCAACCGACCACTAGGTCGATCAGTTCCGCACCACAGTGACGACACCGCTGATGCCGTCGTCACCGATGGTCAGCACTTGGGTCAGCACTGCTCCATCGGGGCCATCGAAGATGCTCTGCATCGTGACGTCGTCGTAGAGGCGTTCGCGGAACACCCACCCGTCGGCTTCCAGCGCCGACCTGGTGGCGCCCGCCATCGTCTCACGATCGCTGGTCGTCGACACAGTGAATTCGGTGACCGTTGTTGCCGAGGTGGCATTTCCGGCCATGGTGGACGACGCCTGGGCCCCGGCGGGGATTGCCGCGGCCGGCACATCATCGGCAATTCCGGTGACGACATCGGTGGTCACCGGTGACCCAGACGCGATCGTCGTGGCCGAGGCCAGAGATGTGGTGCTCGTCGCCACATTGTCGTCATCGCCCCCGCAGGCACTGATCGCAAACACCGTGACCAACAGGGCCGCGCGGGTGCGTGCCAACGATGAGGGGGACCGCGTGGCCATGGCATCATGGTAGCGATGCACACCATTGGACATCAGCGTCCCAACACCCCTCATCAGAGCGGTGTGGAGATGTCCGACTAGTGTGATTTAGGTGAGTGGTGCCTCCGAACCCGCTGCGCGGGCCCATCGGTGGGCGCTCGTTGTCGAAGACGATCCGAACGATCTCGAACTTGTCGACGAGGTGCTGCGCCGTGAGGGATTCTCGGTGATGGGTGCGCCGTCGTGCGCGCGAGCGAAAGAGCTTCTGCGGTCACGCAGCGTGGATCTCTGTGTGATCGATCTCGGGTTGGAAGATGGTTCGGGCATGGAACTTCTGGTCGATGTGCGACGCGATTACGACATGCCCATCGTCGTGTCGACCGGCCAGGCCGATGTGGAGACCGCGGTGGTGTGTTTGCGCCTTGGGGCGGATGACCACATGGTGAAGCCCTACCCGGTGGCGTTGTTTGCCGCACGGGTTGCGGCTTTGCTGCGTCGCACCGGTTCGACACCACGGACGGAGATATTGGACTTCGATGGTCTTCGCATCGACCTCGTGGCCCGTGAGGTGATTCGCGGCGACACACCGGTGGTGATGCCGGCACGAGAATTTGATGTGTTGGCCTTTCTGGCCACTCACCCTCGGCAGGTGTTCACTCGTCGGCAACTGCTCGAACAGGTGTGGGAATCCTCTCCGGAATGGCAAGACGAGGCAACGGTCACCGAACACATCCGCAAGATTCGACTGCGGATCGAAGACGACATCCGCCGGCCACGGTGGATTGCCACGGTGCGGCGCGTCGGCTATCGCTTCGATGGGTGACGCTCTGCCGCAGCGGCAGCGTCTCACCGATGGGCGAGATAGGCGCCGAGGCCAGCGGCGTGCGACAGGTCCCAACTGGCCGCCACCCGGTCCACGCCAATAGCGAGCCGGCGTCGAATGAGCGCGGTCACGATGTCGGCCGTAGAGGTGGCGGGGTCGACCTCACAAGCAAGGCGCACCAGTTCGCGCGTGGCGCCTGAGTCGCCACCGGTCACGAGGGTGCCGGTCAGGGCCATTGCGCCATCGGACCAATGGGTGGCCACCGCGTCGATTCGGCCGGTGCGGTCACACGTCACGAACGTGTCGGCTGACCATGCTCCCGTACCCACCACATCGCCATCGATCACCCCGGCGAGACCCATCATCTCGCTCATCACACCCAGACGTGCAGCCAGTGCAGATCGCACCAGTTGTGATCCGGGATGCACGACCAGAGCCGCGGTCTCGTCGAGGTGGCCGAGTGCGGCGCGAATGGCGCCCGCAGACCCGGTCGTGGTCGGCACCTGCACCACTGCGGTGGGGATGTGCGGAAATCGCAGCGACACGTCATTGGCGAATCCGTGCTGCTCGGCGAGTTCGTCGGTGGCCACGAAGACCAGCCGATCGGCCAGGTCGATCGGCAGGCCAGCGGTGGCGCGGGCATAGGCCGGCATTCCACGCATGGGGACGAGCGGCGCGGGGACGTCATAGCCCGATTCGCGGTAGCCGTGATAGGCGACGGCGACGTTGACCAGAATGATCATCAGCGTCGGTCCCCCTTCCTTCGGCTGCATCCGGCTGCACGCGTGTGGTTTCCGGAGGCCACCAGAGCGGATGACGGGAATCGAACCCGCGTTCTCAGCTTGGGAAGCTGATGTTCTACCATTGAACTACATCCGCAGACGCGCTGAGTCTACCGGTTGCGACGCGGAGGCTTTCACCGCTGATCTGGTCACACGCGGCACGCATCGATGTGGTCGATATCCATGCGGAAGGGCCCGTCCACACCATCGGACAAGATGATGCCCACCGACACCAGCGACGACATCTCGAGTGGGCTGGCGTCCCGCGGCACACCGAATGTGCGGGCTTCGGCGTCAGCACTGCGCACTACGACCTCTGACCATTCGCCCGCGATGGCATCGGTAAGTGGCAGGTAGTGGGTCACGCGCGGGTCCCGATCCACTGCAGCATCATCGACCTGGAGTTCATAGCGACGCCCGTCGGTGCGCACGCGGAGGCGAAATTCGGTGGCATCAGAAGCGACATCAACATCCACGGCACCACGAACGGAGGAGAACCCACCGCCGTCGGTGTTGATGACGCCGCTGAATGTCAACACGCCGTCATTGAGTGCGCCCTCGCCGATCGACTTGCCGCCCATCACACCATCGTTCACGATGAGCCACGATTCCGCGGTGCTGAAGTCGGCGAGTCTGACGCAGCGGGCGTCGACAGGCTGGTCACCGGCGGGGTTTGTTGTGGAAGTCCGTGATTCGCCGGGCTCGAGCTCTGTGGTTGAGGTGTCGACTGCGGATGTGGTGGTCGGCAATGGCGCCGATGTTGTTGGTGATGTGGTCACTGTGGTCGTGGCCGATGGTGTCGGCGCGGACTCGGGGGCGGTGTCGGTCGTGCAGGCGGCGGCGATCCCCGCCAGCGCTACCACGGCGACGCAGCGCAGCGCGGCGCGCGACGAGTGGCCCAACGACATCCACACCATCTCTTGAGTTTGGTCGGCTGCGACGCCCGTCGCCATCTGTGAGCGACGACGCGGACGAAGTGCTGGCCGGCCACTAGGGTGCGTCGCGTGATCCTGTCCGACCGCAGCATTCGCGACCAGATCGCCGCCGGTCGCATCGTGATCGACCCCTACGACGA
>RFST01000060.1 GCA_009923855.1 Actinomycetota bacterium | reverse complement strand
GACGATGACGATGACGATGACGATGACGAATCGTCCACCGAATCGCGCCGCCGTGCGGCCAATGACGGAGACGATGACGACGAGGACATGGTCAATCCCGATGATGTCGAGGCCGATCTTGACACCATCTTGAAAGACCGTATGGTCACGGTCACTGTCGACGACGATGACGAAGAAGAGACCCCGGTCGTTGAGGAACGTGGTGAAGTTGTTGAGGGTGTGAAGCCCAAGCGTGCCGATGAGCAGATGTGTCCAAGCTGTTTCTTGCTGGTGAGGTCCAACGCGCCTGCTTGCCCAGTGGGCGACGACGACTGCCCGATCCTGTCGGCTTGATGGAACAGGTCGTCCGCCGAGCAGTCCCGGAGGACCATCCCGTTCTCAACGAACTTGAAAACGAGGCGCGTGCCGCGGTGCTCGAGACGCGCGGTGGTGCGCGGTGGTGCGAGGTTGTGCCCGCGCGGCGCGGGCGCTGGTTCGACGATGGTGCGCAAGTGTTCGTCGCCGAGATTGATGCGGTCGGTGTTGGCTATCTGGTGTTGATCCCAGGGGAGGTGGCGGTGGTCGAATCGGTGTTCGTCACTCCCGGTGCCCGTGAGGTTGGCTTTGGGGACTGGTTGCTCGAGGCGGCGCTCTCTGCAGCAACTGATGCTGGGTCACGCCTGTTGGAGGGCACCGCCCTTCCTGGTGATCGTGATCTGAAGAATCTGTTTGAACGGGCGGGGATTGTTGCCCGGGCGATCACGGTGTCGGTGCCGTTACGCCCTGCACAGTCGTGAGTGGAGCTCGTTCATCCCCAGCACTGCGCACCGTCGATCAGGGTGCAGTGGGGCGATGTGATTGCCAGTACCAGCGGTTGCGATAACGGTCAGCGCCCAGACCAGTTCGGTGGCCGCTTCTCGATAAATGCCGTGAGACCTTCTTTTGTGTCCTCGGAGGAGAGCACTTCTCCAAAGGCCTGATTCGTCATCTTCTTCAAGGTGTCATCGTCGGCCCACGCTGATGCGAGAACGACGCGCCGCGATGCCCATACTGCCAGTGGGGCGCAGGCGCAGATCTGATCTGCGAGCTGCTGAGCAGCATCCATTGCGCCGCCAGCTGGTACCAGTCGGTTGATGAGCCCGAGCTGGTGGGCTCGCTCTGCGGGAATTGGCTCACCGGTCAGAATCGCCTCCATGGCCGCGGCTTGCCCGATTGCGCGTGGAAGACGGAACAACCCTCCGGCACCAGCGATCAGATTTCGTTTTACCTCGGCCAGGCCAAAGGCGGATCGTTCGGTGGCGACCACCATGTCGGCTGCCAGAACGATCTCGCAACCGCCCGCGGTGGCGAGGCCATCGACAGCCGCGATGATCGGCTTTGTTCGCTCGCGGTAGACGAATCCGGCGAAACCGCCGCGCTCGGTGTTCAAAGCGCCCGCGTCACCGGAGTTGATCGCCTTGAGATCGGCTCCGGCGCAGAACACGGGGCGTTCTTGGCCGGCGGTGTTGGCGGTGAGAATGCCAACCCATACCTGCTCGTCGGCCTCCATGCGGTCGACGGCTGCTTCAAGGCCGGCAGCAACGTCGCCGTTGACGGCGTTGCGGGCCTCGGGCCGGTTCAGGGTGATGACCGCAACGCGGCCTTCGGTGCGATATTCAACGATGTCAGCCATCAACACAGCCTAGAGAGTGCTCAGTCGCCGCAACGCGGCAGGCCGCTGTGCGCTCAGGCGGGTGTTGTGGTGTCGTCGTCGGCTGCTGTTGCGGGTCCTGGCTCGTTGGTGGCCTCGGTTGATGCCGGAGTGTCATCTGCACCACTTGCGGACGCATCACCGGTGTTCTCGGTTGTTGCTGCGTCGTCCTGCGATGGTGCATCACCGGTGTCATCCATTGGTGCCTCGCTAGCCGTCGCCGCATGTTCTGTGACGTCGTCGGTGGCGACATCGTTGGTTGCGGGAATATCGGCGGCGGGTACCTCGGGAGCCGGGGTGCCTACGTCCATTGATGATGCGTCATCAACAGTGGCATCGTCGTCCGCGCCGGTCGTGGACAACGGAGCGGTATCGGTGACGGCAGCCTCGTTGGTCGTGCTCGTAGCGGACTCGCCGCGACGTCCCTTGCGGCGGCGATCTGTGCCACTACCGGCACCTCCTTGACCATCGCGTCGTGGTGGCCCGGTGCGCAGCGGGCGCGGCATAGGTGCGCCATCGGGTACCTCCACACCGAACATGGCGGCGATCTGGGGCATTGCCGGTCCGATGCGTTCGACCGTTGCGCGTAACTCGTCGGTGACGGTGGTGGGCGCGCCCATCGGTGTCACCATCTTCCGGATCGGAGAAAATGCTGCGGCTTCGAGCACAGCGATCCAGCGGTCGGGGCTCTCGATCGGTGTCAGCGTGGCATTGGTCGAATCGAGTAGGCGGGTCGCGATGTCGGCGGGGAACACGACACCTGCCTTCGGTGGCTGCGACGACAGGCGCAGCGCGCGAATCACGCGGCCAATAGCGAGTGCTGCATCAACATCGGCGAACCACAGTTGGAGCTCTTGCTCTTGGCGTCGCGCCAGCGCCTCTCGTAGTTGCTCAACGATGGCTGATGTCGATGAGTCGCGGGCAATGCTCGGATCACCTGCAGCGGTGAGGACCGAGCGCAGGTCGCGCATGTCCACCTGATCAGCGGTGGCGAGTGCGGCGTCGGCACGGTCACGCCATTCCGCGACGCGAAGGCGGGGGAGTAGGTTCTCGGCCAGTCGCATCACCGTGTCTTCGGGCATGACGGCCCGGCCCTCGGCTGCCAGACGTGTGTTTTCCTCTGCGAGTCGGCTGCGAACTGCGGCCATACCTTTGAGCGCAAGCTCGGCAATTGGCTGCTGCTCGGCGGGAAGGTCAGCCAATACCGCCGTGCGATGCTGGCGTCCGGGTCGAAGCCGCTTCGGCTTTGGACGCTGCGGCATCTCCGGTGGCGGAGTGAAACGAGGCCCTCCGCGGCCACGACCTTGGCGGCGGTCGTTGCCATCATCGCCGTCACGGCGACCACGACGCCCGTCGCCATCGCGCCCGCCGGACGCCCCATCTCGGCGGCGGTCACCGTCGTTGCGTCGCCGATCGCCATCCTTGCGGCCCTCACCGTCATCGCGCCGGCGACGGCGCCGATCTCCGTCGCGACGTTCGCCGCGTTCGCGCCGTGCACGAGTCTCGATGACCGGGACGAACTCTTCGTCGCGACCGAGGATCTCGAGGCGGTCGTCGCGGTCGCGGCGTTCACGGCCTGACAGCACCTGCACGATCTCGATGCTGTCCAAGCCCTGCTCAACTTCAACCTTCAGCACCGAGCCAACAGCGATGTCGCTGGGAAGAGTGCCAGCAGCAACCACGCCGCGGGGGTTCTTGGCTCCTGCGGCACGCCAGGTCCAACCGCCATCATCGCGGGCGCTGGTGATCTCGATGTCGATCCGTCGGGACATGGGGCGAAACGGTAGCGGGTGGCGAGAGCGAACACCCACGGAATGGGTCGAATCCGGCGCGGGTGTGTTGGGTCAGGGCTACGGTGTGCGAATGCCCATCTACGCACTCGGCGACGCGTCCCCCTCCATCGACCCCTCGGCCTATGTGCATCCCGACGCCGTCATCATCGGCGACGTGACCATTGGCGCGGAGTCATCGATTTGGCCGGGCGCCGTGTTGCGCGGCGACGATGGGCGCATTGTGATCGGTGCACGCACCAGCATTCAGGACAACTGTGTGCTGCACACCACCCCGATGGATCACACGATCGTCGGCGATGACTGTGTGATCGGACATATCGTGCATCTTGAGGGGTGCACAATTTCCGATGGATGCCTGATCGGAAATGCTGCGATGGTGCTGCATCGTTCGGTGGTGCATACCGGCGCAATCGTGGCGGCGAATTCAGTCGTGCTCTATGACGTCGACATCCCCTCCGGGGCCCTCGCAGTCGGGTCGCCGGCGGTGATCAAGCCCGATCGAGCCGACGCCGCGATGATTGCCCAGGCAGCGCAGTCCTATGTGGATCGTGGGCGCCGTTTTGCCGCTGAATTGCGCCGCCTCGATGGCTGAACCCGACCGCTCCGCTCATATCGAGCAGCTCCGCGTCACGGTGTCGGTTACCGACGCCGAGATTGTGGCCGATCGATTGTGGAGCCTGGGCGCCGGTGCAGTGGAAGAGGTGCCGGTCGATGCCGAAACCGTTGAGTTGCGGACGGTTCTGCATCATGTTGACCTCAGCCAACTATTGAACGGATGTGACCCAAGAGCGCACAGCCACCGCGTGACGATCGATGCAACCCCCGCGGAGACATGGCGTGAATTTGTCGCACCGGTCGTGCTCGGCGACCTGGTGCTCTGCCCAGCCTGGTGTGCCCCGCCCGACGATGCCGTTGGGCCGGTGGTCCTCATCGAGCCCGGGGTGTCATTCGGATTGGGCGACCACCCGACGACGATGATGGCGGCATCGGCGGTGTTCGATGTGGTTGTCGATGGTGATCAGGTGGCCGATATCGGTGCGGGCAGTGGGGTGCTGTCCGTCGTGGCTGCGCTGCGTGGCGCGCGGGTGATTGCCACGGAGATTTCTCCCTCAGCGGTGGAGGCCCTGCACGCCAATCTCGAACTGAACGCGGTGAGGGATCGGGTGCAGGTGGTCACCGGGAGTGGCACCGGGGGAGTGCTGGCGGCGGCGTCGCTCGATGTCGTGGTGGCCAATATCTCGGCGCAGGTTCTTCGCCCGATGGCCGCCGAACTGGTGAGCTGCATACGTCCGAACGGTTTGATCGTGACCACTGGCATGTTGGCCGATACGGATAACGGAGTCGATCGTGCGCTGGAAGCCGCTGGTGCGGAGATCATCGAGCGACACCGTCGTGATGCCTGGGAATGCCTGCTGGCGCGGCGCCTCAGGGGGTAAGGGCGTCCACAGCTGCAGCCATGGGTATCGACGGCACGGCACCGGCGACGGTGGTGGCGAGAGATCCAGCGATTACGCCTCGGCGAACCGCGTCGACAATGTTGTAGCCCGACGCCAGTGCGGCGGCGACGGTGCCGCTCAATGTGTCGCCAGCGCCGGTTGTATCCACGACGGTCACCGTTGGTGCTGCGATCTGGATCGGTGCGGCATCGTGTTGGTACACCTCGGCGCCATCAGCGCCGCGTGTGACGACGACGACACCAACGCCTGCGTCCAACAGATGCGCCACGCCACCCAGTAATTCCACCTCGTGCTCGTTGGGGACGATCACATCAACTGCAGCCAGGATCTCGGTGGGGACATCACGTGCGGGTGCCGGATTCAGCACGACGGTGCATCCGGTGCTCTTGGCCGCGTGCACGGACGCTGCCACCACATCCATTGGCACCTCAAGTTGCACAAGAAGCACACCTTGCGGTGTGTGAGCGGTGGGGCAATAGTCATTCGCTCCGGGCACGACGACGATCGAGTTCTCACCGGCATCGTCGACGATGATCAATGCGCGACCGGTTGGGGCATCAACAACCGACATGGCGTCGATATCGCAGCCCGCCTCGGTCAGGACCGCCGTCAGACGCTCGCCAGCAGCGTCAGCGCCAACCGAACCAACGAACGTCGTTGCCGCACCCTGCCGAGCAGCGGCCACGGCCTGGTTCAGTCCCTTGCCGCCGGGATGTTCGGCGTAGCTGTGACCGAGAAGGGTTTCGCCGGGCCCTGGGCGTCGAGCCACACCGGCGACGAGGTCAAGATTTGCGCTGCCAACGACGCAGACCTGGCCACGACCTGGCGGCGACGGGTCGATGGGCGAGCTCACGTGGGTTGCGCGTCCTCAGCTGTGCAGGCGGATGAACTGGCCTGGTCAGCTGGACTGCCGTGCGCGGACCCCGATGGGTGCGATGAGCCGGAACCCGGCGGCGTGGCGCTCATGTTCGCTTTCGCCACCCCAGAAACCATATTCGTGATTGTCGCGGGCGAAATCTCGGCACTGCACCCGCACCATGCAACCCTCGCACACTCGCTGTGCTGCTTGTTCGCGAAGTTCGCGGGTCTGAGGACGCTCGGCGGCGGTGGGGAAGAAGAGGTGGGTGAGGCCTTTGCACGCACCGTCATCCATCCACGCATCATCAGTCAGTTCCCGCGTGATGAAATCCACCAGATCCATGTTGTTCCCCCCAACAGAGTTCAGTGCCGGCCGATGTGGCCGCGGTCACAGATCGTAGACGCTGAGGCGGTGTCCCGCCAAGAGCGCTCAGGCAGCTAGCGCCGCGAGGCCCTCGCAGAATCGACTGACGTCATCTGAGGTCGTATCCCATGCGGTCATCCAGCGGTACCGGTCGGTGCTGCGATCCCAATCCCAGAAGAAACACCAGTCGCGCAGCGGCGTCGCGATCTCTGGCACCAGCGTGGGGAAGACCGAATTCACCTGCGGTGCAGGTCCAGCCTGGTCACCGAGGATCTGTTGGGCTTGATGATGCAACCGTAAGGCCATGTCGTTGGCGTGACCAGCCCATGTGAGCCAACGGTCGTCTTCTAAATAGGTGCTGAATTGCGCGGCGATGAAGCGCATTTTTGATGCCAATTGATTGACCTGTTTGCGGAGGTAGATCGCACGGTGGGCGAGGTCGCGATTGATGAAGACCACCGCCTCGGCGCCGAGGAGACCATTTTTAGTGCCACCGAAACTGACGACGTCGACGCCGGTCGCCACGACCATGTCGCGCAATCCGTCGGGTCCTTTGCCTGCAGCAGCGACGGCGTTGGCAAGTCGGGCGCCGTCGAGGTGGACGCGCATCCCGTGTGCATGAGCACGATCGCAGATGGCTGCGATGTCATCGGTGGAATAGAGCGTTCCCCATTCGGTGGCTTGGGTGATGGAGACGAGGCCGGGCTGTGCATGGTGCATGACCCCGATATCGCGTGCGGCGGTATCGATGGCATCGGGGGAGAGGCGACCATCAGGTGCCGGAGCGGTGAGCAGTTTCGTGCCGAGGATGCGTTCGGGTGCTCCTGTCTCGTCCAGGTTGATATGCGACCACTCTGAACACAGCACGGCCTCTGCGGTGCGCAGCGCGGCACCCATGGCCAAGACATTTGCGCCGGTGCCGTTCAATGCCAGCAGAGTGGTCACCGGTTGTCCGAAGAGCTCGTTGAAGGCCTGCTCGCATGAGCGGGTGTGAACATCATCGCCGTAGGCGAGTGCGTGGCCATGGTTTGCGCGCTGGATCGCCTCGATGATGTCGGGGTGCGCGCCGGCAGCGTTATCGGATGCGAACGCGCACGCGGGGGGATCGGGAAGCAGCATGCGCCCATTATGGGGCTCGGTAGCCTGCGGGGCGTGTCCGAACCCTCCGAACATGCCGCGCGCCGTCGGACCTTTGCCATCATCTCGCATCCCGATGCCGGCAAAACCACGCTCACCGAGAAGTTCCTCCTCTATGCCGGGGCGCTGAACGATGCGGGTGCGGTGAAGGCCCGTGAGGGTCGTCGCGGTGCGACAAGTGACTGGATGGAGATGGAGCGCAAGCGTGGTATCTCCATCTCCTCGACGGCATTGTCGTTCGAGTATCGCGGTCTGCAGTTCAATCTGCTGGACACCCCGGGACACCGTGACTTTTCTGAAGACACCTACCGGGTGCTCGCTGCGGTCGACTCGGTGGTGATGGTGCTCGATACCGCGAAGGGCATCGAACCCCAGACCTTGAAACTCTTCGAGGTCTGTCGCCAACGTTCCCTGCCGGTGATCACCTTCTTGAACAAATACGACCGTCCGGGTCGTGAGCCGCTCGAGTTACTCGATGAGATCGAATCGATGATCGGGCTCCGACCGACACCCGCGACATGGCCGGTAGGGCGCTCGGGAGAATTCAAGGGGGTCAGGGGGTGATTTCACCCGCTTCACCCGCACGGTGCGCGGCGCGCAGATCGCCCCGGAAGAAATTGTTCCCGCTGATCGTGCCGCCCAGGAGGAAGGCACTGACTGGGAGCGCAGCATGGATGAATGCGGGCTTCTCGATGCGGTCGGGGCCGAGGTCGACACTGAGAGCTTCCTGGCCGGGGAGTCCACGCCGATGTTCGTGGGATCCGCCTTGACGAACTTTGGTGTGCGTCACGTCCTCGACGCCCTGGCCGACCTTGCACCTCCGGCCCTGGCTCGCCCTGACGCGGCGGGTGTGCCACGTCCACTCGATGCGGGATGCTCCGCGTTCGTGTTCAAGGTGCAGGCCAACATGGACCGCGCCCATCGTGATCGGATTGCGTTCGTTCGGGTGTGCTCTGGCGAGTTCGAGCGCGGAATGGTGCTGACGAACTCCCGCACCGGGAAACCGTTTGCGACCAAGTACGCATCGCAGGTTTTTGGTGCCGAACGGTCCACGGTCGATAGCGCCCACCCCGGTGACGTCGTGGGTCTGGTGAACGCCACCGACCTGCAGATCGGTGACACCTTGTATGTGGGTGATCCGGTCGAGTTTCCGCCAATTCCTCGATTCGCACCGGAAGTCTTCGCGACCGCGCGTCCTCTCGACACCGGCAAGTACAAACAATTTCGCCGTGGGCTCGATCAGCTCGATACCGAGGGTGTGGTGCAGGTGTTGCGCGACCCATTGGCCGGAGATGCCAACCCGGTGCTGGCCGCGGTGGGCCAGTTGCAGTTCGACGTCTTCGCTGACCGCTTGGATATCGAGTTCAACGCGCCATCAGAAGTTTTGTCTGCTCCGTATGAGGCGATCCGCTACACCGATGATGCCAGCGCGGCCCGGTTACGTGAAGTGGGGGGCATCCGGATCTTGCGTCGCGGCGACGGTCGTCTGGTGGCGTTGTTCGAAAGTCGGTATCGACTGCAGCGGCTCGAGAACGACGAGCCGGATCTGATGTTGGAGACGATTGCCGTCGACTAGCCGGGTCGACCACCTACCATTTCGTCATGACGAAAATCGATCGATGCCGGTGGTGTCGACGCGTGCTCCCGGAGCGCGCGGGGAGGGGGCGGCCGAAGCAGTTCTGTTCCCAACGATGTCGGCAGTGGGACTGGGTGGCGCGGCAACGTGCGCGCGAACTTGAACTCAGCGAGGACGAGTTGGTGATTGCACGAACCGAACTCGACGCACTCCATGACGATCTGTACGTCCTGGCGTGCGCCGTGGATGACACCCAGCGTGATCTTGCCGACGGGAACGCACGCCACACCGCCAAAGATTTACGCAGCATGCTCGACTGGCTTCTCGAGGCCGCATTGCCGCTTCGGGACCGAGAATTCTCCGCACCTACCCCCACACCCCGAAAAACGTCATGACGAAATTAACTGACACCTGAGTCCCGCGCACGGGAGAAGAGGCCCGGCCGTGCCATCGGCGGCGGCAGCGATCGAATAGCACGAGCGAGCTCTGGCCCACAGTGTGGC
>RFST01000059.1 GCA_009923855.1 Actinomycetota bacterium | reverse complement strand
GCTGAGGCCTGTGTTCGCCACGGACAGCGCGCCGTCATTGGCCGAGTGGCAATGGATCATACAGAGGGCACCCCCGAGTGGTACCCCCTGAGTGGTATCGAGATGCAGATGCAGATGCAGCAGTATCGGCGAGCAGGCGATCCATCGATGAGATCCGGGGGCTTGGGTCGTCGCTGGTGCAGCCGATCATCACGCCGCGGTTCATTCCGGCGTGCAGCGATGCAGCTCTGGCGGGTCTTGGCGAACTGGCCGCCGACACCGGTGTGACCGTGCAGACCCATGCCGCCGAAAGCGATTGGCAACACGGTGCCGTGATGGAGCGCACCGGACTGCGCGATGTGCACGCCCTCGAGTCGTTTGGGCTGTTGCGCGATCACACAGTGCTGGCCCACGGCACCCATGTGGATGCATCGGACCTGTCGCGCTTGGCAGCGACCGGTGCAGGTGTGTCGCATTGCCCGCTCTCGAATTCCTACTTTGCGAATGCCGTGTTCCCCGCCCGTCGAGTGCTCGATGCAGGGGTGCGGGTCGGCCTCGGCACCGATGTGGCCGGTGGCCCCAGTGCCTCGCTGTGGCACAACGCAGCCCATGCGGTGACGGTGTCGCGCATGCTCTCCGATGGCGTCGACCCCGATGGAGCAGTTCATCGTGGCGATGTGCGGATCGATGCCGCAACGGCGATGTGGATGGCCACCAGTGGGGGCGCCGAGCTTGTGGGTCTACCGGTGGGGTTGTTGGCGATCGGTCGACGATTCGACGCGCTGCAGGTGGTCGTGGACGACCGCAGTGGGGTGCGATCGGTGTCGCCGGAGTCGCGAGCGCACGATGACATCGCTGCCGAGTGGCTCGAGCGGGTGATGCGTGCACCTGATGTGCGCGCAGTGTGGGTCGACGGCATCGCCGTGGTCTGAGCGCGCGCAGTACCGTGGGGACGTGAGCATCGGCGACATCGAGATCCCCATGTGGGTTCCGTTTCTGCTCGGCGTTCCCTTCGTGCTGTTCGGCATCGTGCTGTTCGGGATTGTGCGGCATACCCGCAGAAATCTGAAGGTCATGCGCGAGGCCGGTATTGATGACCCGATGACCGCGGGTGGTCAGATCGCGGCACGCCTGGCCACCGAGGGGTTCGGCGGCGGAAGATCGACCGAGCAACGATTAGCCGAACTCGACGATCTCCGTGCCCGCGGTGTGATCGATGATGATGAATACCGCACGGCGCGTGCCCGCGTGCTGGGTGGATGACCCGAGGAGAACCATGTCTGATCATGTGAGTTCTGAACAGCACGGCGCTGTGCGCGTCGTCACCATCGACGACTCGAAAGCCAATGCGCTGTCGTTTGAGATCATCGCTGCCATCGAGGCCGAACTCGATGCCGCCGAGGCCGATGATGCGACCCGGGCCATGGTGATCGCTGGCCGGCCGGGCATGTTCTGTGCTGGCTTCGACCTCGGGGTGATGCGCAGTGGCGATCCGTCGGCAGTGGTGTCGCTGGTGGCCGCCGGCGGTGCGTTGGTCACCCGGTTCTACGGCGCATCGATCCCGGTTGTGGGAGCAGCAACGGGTCACGCACTCGCCGCGGGGGCGTTGATGCTGTTGGGCTGCGACCATCGTGTGGGCGCCGACGACGCCGTGAAGATCGGCTTGAACGAGGTGGCGATCGGCATGGTGCTGCCCGACTGGGCGTTCGCCATCGCGGAAGACCGACTGGCGATTACCCATCTGCAGTCGGCGGTAGCCAATGCCCATGTCTACGACGGCGTGGGTGCGGTAGCCGCGGGCTTCCTCGACGAAGCGGTGGAGCCCGACCGGGTGGTGGAGGTGGCGATCGAACGCGCCACAGCTCTCACCGAGCTGCACCCGGGTGCCTATGTCGGCACCATCAAGGTGCTGCGGTCGAGCGTCATCGAACGAATGCAGGCCCCTGACGACGGGTCGATCATCGTCGACTGACAGCAGCCGACACGGCCGTGCTCGGGGCTGGAGTGGTCACAAGGGTGAGCGGTGCGAGGTGACCAGCGCGGCCACGACTAGGTTCGGATCATCGGCTGGATGACCGGAGGTGTGCCGTGTTGCGACATGTGGTGATGTTTCGCTGGACCGACGATGTTGACGACGCTCACGTGGCGGCGATCACCGAGGCGCTGAGTGCGTTGCCGGCGAGCATTCCGTCGATTCGCGCCTACCGTTTCGGTGCGGACGTAGCTGTGAACGACGGCAATTTTAATTTCGTCGTCACCGCTGACTTCGATGATGTCGACGGGTATGTGGCCTATCGCGATCACCCCGAGCATCTCGCGATGATCGATCGACTAATCAAAGGTCATGTCGCCGAGCGTGCCGCGGTGCAGTTCGAGGCGGGCGCCTGATGGACCTCGGCCTCGCCGGACGGCGCGCATTGGTCACCGGTGCATCGAGCGGACTTGGTTTGTCGAGCGCGGCCGCGCTCGCCGCCGAGGGTGTGCGCGTGGTGATGGTGGCCCGCGATGCAGACCGGCTTGGGCGGGCTGCGGCATCGGTTGAGGGTGATGTCCATGTGCTGCCCGGCGATGTGTCGGACATCGACAGCGTCGCCGAACTGGTGGCAACGGCGGCTCAGATGCTGGGTGGGCTCGACATTTTGGTGGCGAACGCCGGTGGGCCACCAGCCGGCACCTTCGCCAGCACCGAACTCGATGCGTATCTGCCGGCTCTAGAACTGAACTTGTTATCGACGGTAGCGATGTGCACCGCGGCCGTGCCGCTCATGCGCGACGGCGGGTGGGGGCGCATCGTGGCGATCACCTCGATTTCGGTGCGTGAACCAATCGGGAACCTGATCCTGTCGAACACTGCGCGGGCAGGGCTGACGGGATTCCTGAAGACCCTGTCGCGAGAGGTCGCTGGCGACGGAATCACCGTGAACTCCCTGCAGCCCGGTCTGCATCGCACACCTCGCTTGGTCGATCTTCACGGTGACGCGGTTGACGACCTCGGGGCGATGATCCCTGCGGGTGTCGTTGGTGACCCGGATGACTTCGGTGCGATCGCCGCGTTCCTGTGTTCGGATGCCGCACGTTTCGTCACTGGAGCAGCGATTCCGGTCGACGGTGGCGCCGCCCACGGCCTGCAGTAGTCGCACCCAGCGGTTGTCCACCCACTGATCGCTAGTCGCCGGCGTCCACCCCGGCGAGCGACACGTCCGTGGTTGCGGGGATCGGGGGGAGCCGAAGAGCGAGTAGCCAGGTGGCGCCAACCACCACCGCTGAGCCGGTCAGTGCCGCGGTCAGGTCACCGAGGACGAACAGCAGCCCCGAGGCCAAGGTGCCGACGAAACGACCCACCGCATTCGCGGCGTAGTAGAACCCCACATCCATTGCGACCTCGTCGTCATCGGCGTAGGCGAGCACGAGGAATGAATGCAGCGCCGAGTTCATGGCGAACACCACCCCGAACACGATGAGTCCGCCGACGATGGCAACGGTGGCACCCACATCGGTGGCGACCGCCACCGCAATCACCGCGGTGATCACCCCGAGGATCAGAGCCCATCGCCGAGTCGCCCCAACCTCATCGCCGGCGCTGCCGGTCATGATCAACAGCTGCGGAGCGGACGATTGCACGATGCCGTAGCCGATCACCCACGCGGCGAGGAATGCGCCGATGCTCTCGTGGCTCCATCCCAGTTCGTCGGCGAGGAACACCGGTAGGGCGACCACGAACCAGATATCGCGCGAGGCGAACAAGAACACGCGCGCCGCTGACAGACGGTTGAGAGCCGTCGACTTCGACAGCACCGACCGCAGTGGTGCCTTGCGTTTCGACTTCCCGATGTCTTCGTTCAAGAACACCATCAGCGCGACAACGGTGACGGCGAGCGCAGCCGACATCGACCACAGAGCGGCATCGAAACCAATCCACGACAACAGGGCGGCGCCAACGAAGAACCCCACACCTTTGAGTGCGTTCTTCGAACCGGTGAGGATCGCCACCATGCGAAAGAGCGCACCGTCACCGGCGACGGTCTTCACCGCGCTCTTCGATGACATCTTGGTGAGGTCCTTGGCCACGCCCGATAACGCCTGTAAGACCATCACGAAGGTCACGGCGAACCATGTCGACCAGTTGTCGTCGAGCAGGGTCAACGTGGACAGGGCCACGATCTGGGTGATGAGCCCGGCGACCAGCGTGCGGTTCAAACCGCGGCGCGAACCCACCCACCCGCCTATGAGGTTTGTCACGATGCCCATGAATTCATAGGCCAGGAACAAGAACGCGATGGCCAGCGGGGTGTAACCGAGTTCGTTGAAGTGCAGCAGCACCAGCATCCGTAGAGCACCGTCGGTGACGGTGAACACCCAGTAGCCGGCGGTGACAAGTGCGTAGTTCCGCAGCTTCATGTCGCCAGCCCCGCCGCCACCAGGTCGACCAGTTCAACGAGGCGGTGTGCGTAACCGAATTCGTTGTCGTACCAGACCAGGACTTTCACCATGCGGCCGTCGATGACCATCGTCGACGGCGCGTCGACGATGCCCGAGCGTGTGTCGTTCACATAGTCGGCTGAGACCAGAGGGCGGGTCTCGTAGCCGAGGATGCCCGCGAGCGGTGTGGTGCTGGCAGCATCGCGAAGGATGTCATTGACCTCGTCCACAGAGGTGTCGCGCGTCATGCTCAGCACCAGGTCGGTGAGTGACGAGTTCAACATCGGCACCCGGACCGCCACGCCGTTCAGGCGACCAGCGAGCTCGGGAATGATCATGGTGACCGCGGTTGCCGAACCCGTACTGGTCGGAATCAGGCTGTTGAGGGCCGAGCGTGCCCGGCGCAGATCCTTGTGAGGTGCATCGACGATGACTTGGGTGTTGGTGACGTCGTGGATGGTGGTGAGGGCTCCGCGCTCGATACCGATGCGGTCGTGCAGCACCTTCACTACCGGTGCAATGGAGTTCGTGGTGCAACTGGCCGCAGTGACGATGTCGTGGGTGTGGTGGTCGTACAGCGTGTGGTTGCATCCCATCACCACGTTCAGTACCCCGTCGCTTTTCACCGGTGCCGCAACGACGACTTTGCGTGCGCCGTTGTCCAGATGCGGCTGCAACGACTCGGTGTCTTTGAATTTCCCGGAAGCCTCGATGACGATGTCAACCCCGTAGGTGTCCCACTCGATGCGACCGGGGTAGGACTCGTCACTGAACGTCACCGGTGCGCCATCAATGGTCATGGCGTCGCCGGTAACGCCGATCTCGCCGGAGTATCGGCCGTGCACGGTGTCGAATTCGAGCAGGTGAGCCGCGGTCGCGACACCACCGTGGGGTTCATTCACGTGCGCGAGTTGCAGTCCGGGATGTTGCTGCAGCGCGCGCACCGCAAGGCGACCGATGCGGCCGAACCCGTTGATGCCAACACGGGTGGGGGTGGTCATGATGAGGCTCCAGTCGTTGGGTGGTTCGCGTCGATTGATGGGTGGTGATCGATGAGTGACGAGATCCGCAGCCCGATTTCGGCAACGACAGCGTCGAACGCGGCAGCATCGCTCGCGGCGACCGGGTCGGGAATCGACCAGTGCCACCACCGGTCGTGCGGGGTCAGTTCTTCGTGGGCCTGATCGCACACGGTGACCACCTGGATAGTGGGGTCGTCGAGCGCAGATCGGTCGACTTCGCGGGGCACGGCCGTGGTGAGGTTCACGCCGGCGGTTGCTCCCGCGCTGATCGCTCCGGGGTGCACACGCTCGGCCGGATGGGTGCCAGCCGATGATGCGGGTGTGCCGACCCGCACCGCCCAGATCGCTGCGGCCAATTGCGAACGGGCGGAGTTATGGCTGCAGACGAAGAGCAGTTCGCCGGCGGGTTGCACGGGTGCGGCGAGAGCGCGGACGGCGGGGTCGTGGGCGAGACGCACATAGCGGCGCCGGCGATCACCCGCCGAGGTGAACCGTTGGATGATGCCGGCATGTTCCAGCACGTCGAGGTGGTGAGCCAACAGGTTGGAACCGATGGCGAGACGCGCAGACAGTTCGCCGGGGGCGCGATCGCTGGCCGCTAAGTCGTCGACGATGGCTAGCCGAGACGGGTCGCTCACCGCGGCATGCAGGCGCGCACGTCGGGCGAGGTCGGACATACGCGTATTCGATCACCTGCAGCGAATTATCTCAACATTTGTTGAGTGAATTGATGGTGAACGTGTGGGGCGTGAGGGATGCATGAGCCTCACACCTTGTAGACGAGGGTGCCGGTAGCGCACACCCGACCCGACTCGGCACCGGTGACCTCCGCCGAGCAGAACACGATGGAGCGCCCCTGTTTGGTGACCCAGCCCTCGCAGACCGCGTCCTCGTCGGTGATGGCACCCATGAAATCGATATTCATTGAGATCGTGACCATGCGTGTGGGTTCCACCCCGGCCGTGCCAATGGCCGGCACAACGGCCGTATCGATCAGGCTGGCGATCGCGCCGCCGTGCATGATGCCGGCTGGTTGCATGACTTCAGGCCGAATCGGCAGCCGCAGGCGCGCGTAGCCGGCCCGCATCTCCTCGACAACAAAGCCGAGGTGCAGGTTGTAGTTCGTCTCCTGATCCCAGTGGGGAAAGCGCCCCCAACGCTCGGCCATGTCCGCAGGCATCGGGGGGAACTGGTCAGCACGCATGTACCGACCCTATGGCTGGCGTGTCGGGAACTGCGATGTCGGAGCCAATCCGTGTCGATGGCAGGTCGACGGCCACAATGGCGTCATGGATGTAGATGTGGGCGCAGCATTCGACATCGTCGATTTCATGCATGGACCATCGATGCCGAACCGGTTCATGCTCGCCCCGCTGACCAACCAGCAGAGCAATGACGACGGCACCTTGAGCGCCGATGAGTGCCGCTGGCTCACCATGCGCGCCGCGGGTGGTTTCGGGCTCACGATGACCTGCGCCGCCCACGTCCAAGAAATAGGGCGAGGTTTTGCCGGCCAACTCGGATGCTTCGGCGACCAGCACCTCGACGGCCTTCGACGTCTTGCGGAGGGGATCAATGCCCACGGTGGTGTGTCGGCAGCACAACTTCACCACGCCGGCAACCGCTCACCCGCCGACCTCATCGGGACTGCACCCGTGTGCCCATCAGACGACCCGGCCACTGGCGCGCGCGGACTCACCACTGGTGAGGTCGAGCAGGTGCGTGACGACTTCATTGCAGCAGCGCAGCGTTGTGAGCGTGCCGGATTCCATGGCGTGGAACTGCATGGTGCCCACGGCTACCTGCTGTGTCAGTTCTTATCGGCCGAGTTGAACCATCGCACCGATCAGTACGGCGGGTCACTCAACAACCGTGCCCGTCTGTTGCTCGAGATCATCGACGGCATCCGTGCGACCTGCTCGCCTGATCTGCACCTGGCGGTGCGCCTGTCGCCAGAACGCTTCGGCATGCGCCTCGACGAGATCGTTGATCTGTTCACCCGCCTAGTCGACAGCGGTGATGTCGACATGATCGATATGTCGCTGTGGGACTCGTTCAAAGAACCCGTCGACGAGGCTCATGCCGGCACGCGTCTGATCGACCATTTCACAGCCATCGACCGTGGTCGGGTGCGTCTCGGCGTCGCCGGCAAGCTGCGCACCCCAGCCGACGTCGCGTCAGTTCTTGATGCCGGCGCGGATATCGCCATCATCGGCCGCACCGCGATCTTCCACCACGACTATCCCCAGCGAGTGGCGGCCGACCCGACCTGGCAGCCATTGCGCCCGCCAATTCCTGTCTCGACATTGCGCGATGAGGGCCTGTCGGATTTGTTCATTGGCTACATGCGCAACTGGGAGAACTTTGTGGCCGACGGTTGACGCCGAGGAAGATCTCAGGCACCGAGTTCGATGACAGCGCGCAATGTCACCTCGGCACCAGCGATTGCATGATCCCGTTCGATCGCTTCAGCTTCGTTATGGGATAGGCCATCGGCACAGGGGATGAACACCATGCCCGTGGGTGCCACCCGCGAGATGTAGCACGCGTCATGACCCGCGCCCGAGGTGATGTCGACCGGGTCGTGACCGACCGCATGAGCGCCACGGCGCAGCGCAGCAACAATGTCGGCATCGAACACGATCGGTGGCGAATACCAGATGTTGTCGATTGTCGGCGTCGGGTCCAGCGCAGCTGCCATTGCCGTGAACTCGGCATCCATCGCGGCGAGAACCTCTGGGTCGGGGTGCCGCAGATCCACGGTCATACGCACCGATCCACACACGGTGTTACGCGATCCGGGCAACGCCTCGAGCACCCCAACGGTGGCGCGTGCATCTGGGCCATGGGTGCGAGCGATCCGATCGACACCATCAACGATGCGCGCAGCCGACAGCATGGCGTCGCTCCGTCGATCCATCGGTGTTGTCCCCGCATGCGACTCCTTGCCGGTGATAGCCACGTCGTACCAGCGGATGCCTTGCACGCCGGTGACGATGCCGATCACATGGCCGCCGGCTTCAAGAATCGGACCCTGCTCAATGTGAGGTTCGAGATAGTGGCCGATGGTGCGTGATCCAGCTGGTTCTGACCCTGAGTAACCGATCCGTACCAGCTCATCCATGAGCACGGTGCCATCCATCGCAGTGGAGCCGAGGCCGGCCTCCAAACTGATTTCCCCGGCAAAGACTCCTGATCCGAGCATCGCGGGTGGGAACCGAGCGCCCTCCTCATCGGTCCATGACACCACTTCAATCGGTGCCGCCAAACGCACACCGGCCCCGTGAAGTACACGGACGATCTCGAGGCCCACCATCACCCCATAGGAACCGTCGTAGCGGCCACCGGTTGGTTGGGAATCGAGGTGACTGCCGATGACCACCGGATCACGGCTGGGGTCGGTGCCCTCATAGCGCGCGAACAGATTGCCGATCCGATCGATATGGATGCTGCAGCCGAGTTCGGTCGCCCACTCAACGAACTGATCACGCCCGGCCTTGTCGGCGTCGGTCAGGGCCACACGGGCCACACCACCAGCCGGTGTGGCCCCAATCTCGGCGAGTTGGTGCATCGTTGTCCACAGCCGCTCACCATCGACGGTTAGGTCGTCCAATGACGACCGGGAGTTCGCAAGATCCGTCATGCCCCGAGGGTAATCAGCCGCGGCGGTCTAGTCCGACGGCACCGGTTCACAGGCGCCCGGTGGATTGTCGTATCGGTCGTCGTTGGCCCAATCAAGCCCGAGCCATGTGGCGTGATCGGCCGTGGGATGCGATGCCATCTCGGCGGTTGTGTCGGTGAGCCAGACAGCAAACCGAGCAGCGCCACTTGGGCAGAGGTGCACACCGTCGCGTTTTCTTTCAGGGATGCCATCACCGTCGATGTCGATAGTGAAGGTCGTACCGAATACGCCGGACTGGTCCCAGATCTCGATGTGCCCATCGGCATCCCGAGTGATGCTGGACACGATTGCACGATGCCGCTGAATGTCGATGTCGTCCACAACAGCGGCTGCTTCAACCGGTGCGGTCACCACCACCAGCGTTGCGTCGATCGATGTGGCGAGCTCGGCCAGTCGCTCGGTGGCCCGGCGTTGCGCGATGGGTTCAGCGAGGGCGTCCCAAGTGGTGAGTTGATGGAACACGATCT
>RFST01000058.1 GCA_009923855.1 Actinomycetota bacterium | reverse complement strand
GGGGGACTGGGTGCGGTCGCGACCGCCATGGGTGCGGTCGAGCTCGTGTCGTCATCCACGATGGCCGCCGTGTCCGATCGCATCGGCATCCGTCGTTCGGTGCTGATCGGCGTGGTCATCCTGCTGGGCGGACTCGGCGTCATGGCTGTGTCGGCCTCGTCGACCGCCGTTGCCATCATCGGTCTCTGCGTGTTCATCGGCGGCTTCGAATACG
Organism: Actinomycetota bacterium; assembly: GCA_009923855.1. GTDB lineage: Bacteria > Actinomycetota > Acidimicrobiia > Acidimicrobiales > Ilumatobacteraceae > Casp-actino5. The sequence continues at coordinate 9,407 of RFST01000058.1, read as the reverse complement.
GCTTTGTGTCGTCACTGTCGATGATGAGCGAAGCTGCGCCACTGGCACGAGGACGTGCTCTTGCCATCGGCAATGCGATTTCGACCGTGGCCCGTTCGGTGGCCGTGGTGATCTCCGGCCAGCTCTACGACAATGTCGGTATGGGTGCATCGATCACCCTCGCGGCGCTCGCCGCCACCGCAGGTCTCGCGCTCACCACCATCAGCGTCGATCGTCGTCACGCCGCCTGAGCCCGTCAGGCCAGCCTCATCACCCGCGACGCGCAACAAAATCGCGCCACAACGCAGCCACCTCCACAGGGTGCGTATTCGGGCCGAAATGGTGCGCGCCCTCGACCTCGGTGGTCTCTGCTCCCTCGATCCACTCTGCGATCGTGCGGACCGCCGCACGATGATGATCCCGGCCACGCGACCCTGCCACGGTGAGCACCGGCACCGTGATCGCTGCCGGATCCCATGGCGCACGCGAGCGGAGATCACCCAATTCGGCCACCAGCACCGGGCCTTCGGCCACGCGCTCAGCCCGAGTACGCGACGGCAGGCGTTCCCACCGGGCATCACCAATCAGTCGCCGCATGAACGCTTCGGCCGAGGCGGCCGGCGCATCGGCGCTGAGATGGGCAGACCCTCCTGGCCAGTCAGGAGTCCACGACAGCGGCGGCTCGTACACCATGACCGTGTGCACCCGTGTGGCGCCGAGCCGCGCCGTTGCCCCCAGCGCGACATTGCCACCAAAAGAGTGGCCAATCACGTCGACACGACCGGCGCCACCGTTGGATTCGATGATGTTGCACAGGTCGTCGATGTGGGCCTGCACCGTGAATGGCTCGCCCGCATCTCGCGAACGGCCGTATCCGCGGCGGTCATAGCGCACGACGCGGTAGTCGCTCTCAAGACGTCGCGAGAGGCGCGCCAAGCCGGTGGAGCGGTCCATCGACCCGTGCACCAAAACCACCGTCGGCGCATCGACCACACCGGCGATGTGCACATGCAATCCGTCGCTCATTCGACCCTGACAATCCGCATGACGTCGGCGGCGGCCGACCCCTCACCACCACCCGGCGATCCAGCGAGAACGAGGACCGTCGATCCGTGAACAACCAAACCGTGGCGGACCGCCGTCTCCACCGCGAACCACACCATCTCATCGGTTGATCCGTATGTGTCAACGGGCACCGGCTCGACCCCCCATGACAAGGCCAAAGATGCCAGCACCGCCGGGTCGGGACTGAGCCCCAACAGCCGTGCTTCGGGCCGAAATCGTGCCATTGCGCGCGCCGTTCGACCCGATCTGGTGCAGCACAGAATTGCCGCGGCATCCACATCGTGCGCAGCTTCCGATGCTGCATGTACCAGCGCTGCGGTCACCCGGTCATCGGTGGATGACCAGTCGCCACGCTGCAGGCGACCCAAGCGGCGTGCCCACTGACGGTACGACGCCTCGCGCTCGGCGCGTTCGGCCACCGACGACATCGTGGCCACCACCGCAACGGGGTCACGCCCAATCGCGGTTTCGCCCGACAGCATCACCGCATCGGTGCCGTCGAACACCGCGTTGGCCACATCGCTGACCTCCGCCCTGGTCGGAGCCGGCGCAGTGATCATCGACTCGAGCATCTGGGTGGCGGTGATCACCGGCACCCCATGTTCCACACAGTCGCGCACGATCGCCTTCTGCAGGTGCGGTACATCCTCGATCGGACAGTCGATACCGAGGTCGCCGCGGGCCACCATCACCGCATCCGCAGCCTGGATGATCGCCGAGATATCGACCAGTGCCGCCGAGGTCTCGATCTTGGCGACCAGCCGGGCACGCCCCGCGACCACCTCGCGCACCGGCGCGAGGTCGGCGGCCGTGCGCACGAATGACACCGCGATGAACTCCACTCCCGCCGAGGCCATCGTGTCGGCCAACACCAGATCCTCAGGTGTCGGTGTCGCCAGATGAAACCGCTCGGACGAGATGTGCACACCGGGCGCGCCCTGGGTGCGCCCGCCGGTGTCCACCCGAGCGGTGACCGCTGCGGGCCCTGACGGTGCGCTCTCAACGGCGACGACGGTGAGCGAAATAGCCCCATCACCCAGGACGACACGATCGCCGACCCGCACCGCTGCGACCACACCGGGTTCCGCGACGTAGATCGTGTCTGCATCGGAGTCGCCGCCACCGGCCACCAGCCGCACGTCTGCACCAGCGACGAGTGCGACACCGCCATCTGGGAACCGGCCAGCGCGCACCTTGGGCCCGGGAAGATCGGCGAGCACAGCGACATGCCGGCCCGCATCGGCCGCCACTTGACGCACCGTGGCCAGCCGCTCCAGATGACCGGCGACATCGCCATGCGACAGGTTCAGGCGCACCACATCGCAGCCCGCAGCCACCATGGCCGACAGCACATCGGGCGACTCTGATGCCGGGCCCACGGTGGCGACGATCTTGGTGCGACGCGTCATACCCTGTACACCTACCGCCGGAAAGGGGTCCCCGTGCGCCAACATCCAGAAAACACCGCCCGCGACGCGGCCATTGCCGATCTCATGGCTCTGCTCGATGCCGGCCCCTCCCCATTTCACGCCGCTGAGGAAATGGCACGGCGTCTTGATGAGGCCGGATGGCAACGCCTCGCACTCGATCACCGCTGGAGCGCCGATGATGTCAACGGTCACCGGTACGTCGTGCGCGACGGCGCGGTCATCGCATGGAACTGCCCTGATGGCGCCGAGGCTCATATGCCGTGGCGCATCGTGGGCGCCCACACCGACTCACCCTGCCTGCGGGTCAAGCCGTCACCAGACATCAGCCGTCACGGATGGCGCCAGATCGCGATCGAGATCTACGGCGGTGTGCTGTTGAACTCATGGCTTGATCGTGACCTCGGGATTGCCGGCCGCATTGTTCGTACCGACGGCAGCACGGTTCTGGTCGACTCCACCACAGCCCTGTGTCGTGTCCCACAGCTGGCCATCCACTTGGATCGCAGCGTGAACGACGGCCTTCGCCTCGACCGCCAGACACATATGACCCCGGTGCTCGGCACCGACAACGACAGCGCCCTCACCGAGTGGATCGCCGACGTGGCCGGTGACGATGCCGCCACATGGGACCTGTGCCTGTACGACGTGACCCCCGCGGCACTCATCGGCATCGACCGCTCGCTGCTCGCGTCAGGTCGACTCGACAATCAGTTGTCGTGCTGGGCCGGGGTGCGCGCTCTGGTTGGCTCACAACCGAGCAATGCCATCGCAGTCCTGGTTGCCAACGATCATGAAGAGGTCGGCTCGGCCAGCGTCACCGGCGCTGCCGGGCCACTGCTCGAACAGGTGATGTCACGCCACGTGCATGCCCGGGGTGGCGATATCGACGACCGACATCGCTCATATGCAACGTCGCTGTGCGTCTCTGCCGACAATGCCCATGCCCTGCACCCCAACTATCCCGAACGGCACGACTCGGGTCACGCTCCACGCATCGGCGCCGGGCCCGCAGTGAAGGTCAACGTCAACCAACGGTATGCAACCGATGCAGCCAGTGCCGCAGCGTTCATTGCAGCGTGCACCACTGCGGGGGTGCCGCATCAGACATTCAGTTCCAACAACGAAATGCCATGTGGTTCCACGATCGGGCCGATCACCGCGACCCGGTTGGGAATCGACACCGTGGATGTTGGCGTTCCACAGTTGTCGATGCACTCAGCCCGGGAGCTCTGCGGCGTGGACGACCCGGTGGCTCTCGCCTCGGCGCTCACGGTGCACCTCAGCGCCTGACACGCCGGCAATCAACTCAGTCCGCCGACGACGCACCGGCGTCACCCGACGGCTCTGCACCGGCAGTTGCATCGTCAGATGTCCCGTTGCTGACGTCATCGGCCAGCACCGGCGGGTACGACCACCCCACGCCCACCATCGACAGATCGAACAACCGCTGCAGTTCAGCGTGCAGTCGGGCCGAATGCGCCGAGAGTTCACGCCGCGGAACCCGCGCGCCTGCAGCCACCGTGGGCATGATCGGTTCACCGATCACCACGCGCACCTTGGCCGGTCGCAACATGCGCGCCCCCTTGGGCATCACCGCCTGTGACCCGCCGATGCCCACCGGCACGATCGGCACACCAGCACGCAACGCCACGTAGACCGCACCATCGAATAGCGGCTGCACGATCGGGCCTTCCTTGCGCTCGCCCTCGGGGAACAGCACGAGGGGTTCACCCGCATCGAGCACCGTACGGGCACGTTGCATCGCCTCACGATCCGCAGTGTTTCGCGTGACGGGAATGGCACCGAGTGCGGACAACACCCACCCGAACCACCCGTACTTCCACATCGAGTCCTTCCCGAGGAATCGCAACCGTCGCGTGGTCACACAGGCTGCAATCGGGGTGTCGATATAGGACCGATGCACCGGCGCCAGCACATAGGCACCCGACGGTGGAAGGTTCTCTCGACCCTCAATCGACATGCGGGTCAATAGCCGCGTCGACCAGGTGACCAGTGCTCGCCCCACACGGTAGAACGCGATCGCCGCACGGCCATTACCCACCAAGAACGTGTCCGGACGGCTCACTGCATCCTCCGCTCTTCGGCGAGCCGCACCACCTCTGCAACCACCTCGTCGATGTCGAGATCTGACGTATCGAGCTCGATGGCATCGTCAGCGAGAAGTAACGGCGACGCATCACGAGTGGAGTCGCGGCGATCGCGTTCGATGATCGACGCTTCGACCTCGGCCACATCACCACCGGTTTCGGCGACCCGACGCTCAGCACGCACCCGCGGTGACGCCGTGACGAACAATTTGAGGACCGCATCAGGGAACACCACGGTGGCGATGTCGCGCCCCTCCACTACCCCGCCGCCACGCGCGGCCACCCAGGCGCGCTGGCGGTCAACCAGCACGGTACGCACCGCCTGATTCGCCGCAACCGCACTGACCGCATCGGTCACCTCACGCCCGCGAATCGCTGCGGTGGCGTCCACGCCATCGACCATCACCGACGTCGACGAAATCTCGAGATCGATCACCGTGGCTAACCGGGCTACTTCTACGGTGTCGGTCACCGATACGCCACGGCGTAGCACGGCAAACGTCACCGCACGATACATCGCTCCGGTATCGAGGTACTCCACACCCAAACGCGCGGCAACGGCACGCGCCACGGTGCTCTTGCCCGCACCAGCCGGACCATCAAGGGCCACGACGAAGGCGCGCGCGTTCACCAGCTGGTCCCCTGGGGGCGACCCTCCTCGTAACCGGCCGAACCCTGCACCCCGACCACCGCGCGTTCTTGGAACTGGGCGATGTCGGCGGCTCCGGCATAGGTGCACGATGAACGCACCCCGGCCACGATCTGGTCGATGATGTCTTCCACCCCGGCACGATCGGGGTCGAGATACATACGTGAGGTCGAAATACCCTCTTCGAAGAGTTCCTTACGCGCCCTCTCAAGGGCATGGTCGTCGCGGCTGCGGTTCTTCACCGCCCGGTTCGATGCCATACCGAAGCTCTCCTTGTACAGACGTCCATCGGTGTCGCGATGCGCGTCAGCCGCCGACTCATGGGTGCCAGCGAACCACGAACCGAACATCACATTGCCCGCACCCGCCGCCAACGCGAGCGCGACGTCGCGCGGGAAACGCACCCCGCCATCGGCCCAGGTGGTGGCCCCGAGGCGCTGCGCCTCGGCCGCGCACTCGAGAACTGCGGAGAACTGCGGGCGCCCCACGCCGGTCATCATGCGCGTCGTGCACATCGCGCCAGGACCCACGCCAACCTTCACGATGTCGGCGCCCGCCTCCACCAGATGACGAGTGCCCTCCGCGGTCACCACGTTGCCCGCCACGATGTGGCGATCGGGCACGGCGGCCCGCACTGCTTCCACCACGTCGATCATGCGTCGCTGGTGGCCATGGGCGGTGTCGACCACGATCACGTCAACACCCATATCTGCCAATGCCCGCGCCCGACCCACCGGGTCGGCGTTGATACCAACAGCGACCGCAATCAGCAGACGGCCCTGAGCATCAACAGCAGGGCGGTAGATCGTCGAACGCAACGCACCCGTGCGCGTCATCACACCGACAAGGCGCTCTTCTGAGTCGACCACGGGCGCCACCATCATGCGATGGTCGGCAAGGGCATCGAAGGCTGCTGCGGGTTCCACGTCGTCGCGCAACGCGAACAGGTCGGAGGCCATGACGTTCTGGATCTGTGTGAACCGGTCGAAGCCAGCCGCATCACGCTCGGTGAAGACTCCGATCGGCCGCTGCTCGTCGTCGACCACGACAATCGCCCCGTGAGCACGTTTGTGGATCAGGTTCAACGCATCACCGATCGTGTGCCCCACCGACAACGTGATCGCCGTTTCGAACACCGTGTGTCGTGCCTTCACCCAAGCAACAACGTCAGCGATTACATCGATGGGAATGTCCTGAGGCAACACGGTGATACCGCCACGACGCGCCACCACTTCGGCCATGCGACGCCCGGCCACCGCCGTCATATTCGACACCACCACCGGAATCGTCGTCCCGATGCCGTCAGGCGTGGTGAGATCGACCGAGAGTCGGCTGCCCACATCGGACAGGCTCGGCACCATGAAAACGTCGTTGTACGTGAGATCGTGCCCCGGGTTGGGATGCAGCATGCGCACGGTGAACTCCTTGGCCGCTGAGACGGACCCTCCGAGGCTAGCCACTGACACGCCGACACCCTCCACACCTCAGCCCAAACCGCTCTCGGGTCTACGCTGAGACCATGAGCACCGACACCACGCCTGTGATGTGCGTCCACGGATGGGGAGGGTCGTTCGCGACCACCTGGGAACGCAATGGGTTCACCGCCCTGCTCGCCGATGCCGGACGCGAGGTGATCGGGGTGGACCTGTTGGGCCACGGAACCGCTCCCAAACCCCACGAGCCAGAGGCCTACGCCGACTTGACGACCCGCGTGGTCGACGCCCTCGGCGACCAACCCGTGGACGCCGTTGGATTCTCGATGGGCGCGCTGACGTTGCTGCGCACCGCCACAGAACACCCCGGAGCATTTCGGCGGCTCGTGCTCGCAGGGATCGGTCGCAACATCTTCGAACGTGACGACGACCGCACCGCCCGCATCGTGGCCGCCGTCCAGGGAGAGGGTGACCCTGCTGACAACGACTCGCGGATCTTCGCCCAGTACGCCGCGCAACCCGACCAGGACCCGGTGGCCCTCGCCGCCGTTCTCCGCCAGCCACAGCGCATCCGCCTCGATGCCGACGCGCTCGCACGGGTGACATGCCCCACCTTGGTCATCGTCGGCGATCGCGATTTCGTCCATCCTGCCGACCAACTCGTGGATGCGCTCGGCAACGCCACCTCGAAGGTGTTGCGCAATGTCGACCACTTCGCCACCCCGGAAGATTTCGGCTTCATCGACGCGACGCTCGAGTTCCTCGACGCCGTACCGATGTGACCTCAGCACCCTCTCCTCGCCATGGCGGGCACGACCTCGTCAGCACCGATGTCGATGAGGCCGTGCGCCGCCTGCGCCTCGGTGGGCTCGTGGCTATCCCAACCGAAACCGTGTACGGCCTCGGCGCCGATATCGCCGTGCCCGGTGCCGTCGAACGAATCTTTGAGACCAAGGGCCGCCCACGAGGCCATCCGCTCATCATTCACGTGGCCGATGTCGACATCGCCCGCCGATATGGGGTCTTCAACCACACGGCTGCCGCGCTCGCGTCGACGTGCTGGCCGGGGCCGATCACCTTGTTGGTTCCCCGAACCGAAGAGGTACCCGATGCCGTCACCGGTGGTCGCGACACCGTTGGTATCCGGGTCCCCGCCCATGACCTCACCGCCGACGTTCTCCGGCGCCACGGTGGCGCCATCGCCGCACCATCGGCGAATCGATTCGGTGAGGTCAGCCCAACCAACGCCGCCCATGTCGTGACCGACCTCGGCGCGCTCCTCGACCCGCACACCGACCTCATTCTCGATGGCGGCGCCAGCACCATCGGCGTGGAGAGCTCGATTGTGGACACCACCTGTGACCCACCGCAGCTACTGCGCCCCGGTGCCATCACCACCGATGACATCGACCAGCTCGTCGGGCGCGTTGCCGACCCGAGCGGGCCATCCCGTGCCGCGGGCATGATGGCGGCGCACTATGCCCCCGCGTGCATCGTGCTCGCCGTCGACCAGCCCGATGACGTGGACCCCATCGATTTCTCTGCTCCCGGGGTGCGCATACTCGACCTTCGGGCAGATGTCGTGGCCGCTGCCCGCGATCTGTACACCCATCTACGCGCGGCTGATACCGATGGCATCACCACCCTCGTGATCGTGATGCCCGCACCCCACGGCCTGGGGCATGCGGTGCGCGACCGGGTTATGAAGGCGGCAGGAGGTCGCCAACAGCCACACGGTTGACCGTGTCGACCCAGAGGTCACGCACACGGTCCACATCGGGAACCGGAGCCGGATAGCCATCGGGCCCATGAGTGGCCGACACCGCGAGCGACACCGTGGTGGCACCAGCATCGGGCACCAACTCCAGTCGGCACCAGACTCGCAGAGGGTCGTGCATGTCGACCTCGAGCAGATACGGCGGATCATCGTCCACAACCTCGCCCAGCCACACGGCGGCCACGCAGAGCACCTCGTGGGCATCGACCGGCAACACCTCGATGGTGAACGAACAACGATCGACCCGAACAGCGCTGCCGCCAGTGTTGTGTTCGGGTGACACAGCCGATGACGGAGCAGACCGGGTCGGTGCTCGGGAGGAGAAACGTGCGCTGTCAATCTCGGCAAGTGCTGCCGCCGCAGCCGCATTCACCGCGCGCATCGCCTCGGCATCACCGCCCAGATCGGGATGATTTTCCCGGGCCAACCGCCGCCGGGCACGTCGAACGGCGTCGGCATCGGCACTGGAACGGTCCAGACCCAGTTGTCGAAATGGGTCCGGCGTCATGGCGCCAACCTAGCGACACCTCGGTTCCGAGCCAGCCAGCACCACCGACCGCACAACAACAGGTGATGAACGTATGGCAACGCAGCGATGACCCCCGGGCACCCGACGCCTGCATTGCAGGCTCTGATGAGCCTCCATAGGCTGGCCATACCCATGACTGCCGATACATCGGGTATCGGCCGAAACAGGGGGAGGAACCACATGATCAGAACACGAGTACGTCGCGTGGGCGCGCTCGTCATCGGTCTCTCACTTGTCGCCGCTTCGTGCGGTGGCGATGATGACGCCGATGCACCCGCGGAGGAACCCGCCGCGGAACAGCCCGCCGACGAACCCTCAGAAGAACCCGCAGACGAGCCCGCTGCCTCTGGCAACGCCGCCGATGGTGTGTTGCGCTTGGGCGGCATTTTGCCTGAGACGGGGAACTTGGCGTTCTTGGGGCCACCTGAGTTCGCTGG